>JAACFL010000143.1 GCA_009937385.1 Gammaproteobacteria bacterium
CGCCGACCTTCATCCACACCTTGTGCTCGATGCCATGCATGTTCGCGAGCGCGGCGCGGCGTTCCTCGATGTCCTCGATCTGGATCATCATCGTCGCCTTCCAGTTGCTGCCGTCCGGGATCAGCGGGTTGTAGGCGTCGAGTTCTTCCTGGATACCGTCGGCTTCGAAGATCCGTTCGATGCGCAGCATCTCCTGGATCTGGTACTGCATCGTCAGCTGGTCCTCGAAGTAGAGCGAGATGCTTTGGCCGAGATCGACGCGGCGCGCCTGCTTGTGTGCCATCACGCGCTGGCGCATGGCCTGACGCTCGGTGGCGTACTGCTCGAGGGGGAGGAGATCATTTCGGGTCAGGTGCGGCATGGCGGTTGCGGCTTCCATCGTTGATTTTCCGGTTGCAGTGGGTTCAGAGTCCGTAGGCCTTGCGCAGCAGCGAGAGCGGGTGGGTCGGCTGCGAGCCGTCGCGCAGTCCGTTCTCGATCTGGTGGCCGGCCATCGGGCAGTCGCTGGAGTAGTGGGCCGGAGCGGCGTCCTTGACGCGCTTGGCGACCGGCTTGCCGATCTTCATCGACATCGGGTGGAACTCGACCTTGACGGCGTAGGTGCCGTCGTGGCCCGAGCAGCGTTCGATCAGCTCGACCTCGGTGTCGGGCACCAGCGCCAGCGTATCGCGGGTCTTTGGGCCGATGTTCTGCACCCGCTGGTGACACGGCGCGTGGTAGGAGACCTTGCCGAGCCCGGTCTTGAAATCGGTCTTTAGGAAGTCATTTTTATGCCTCAGCATCAAGTACTCGAACGGGTCGTAGAACGCCTCGGCGACCTTTTTCACCTGCTCGTCGTCGGGGAACAGCAGCGGCAGCTCCTGCTTGAACATCAGCACGCAGGAGGGCACCGGTGCGGTCAGGTCCCAGCCCTCGTCGACCAGGCGCGCGAGTTCGGGGACGTTGACCTCCTTGGCCTTGGCGACGGCGTCGAGGTCGCCGAGCTCGAGCTTCGGCATGCCGCAGCACTTCTCCTGGCGGGTCAGCGTGACCGGAATGCCGTTGTGCTGGAAGACGGCGACGAGGTCCTCGTTGATGCCGGGTTCGTTGTAGTTGCAGTAACAGGTCGAAAACAGCGCGACGCGCCCCTTGGTCGGACCCGCCGGGGTCGCCTCGGGCGGGTTGCTGCTGCCGTCGAAGGCGCGGCGGAAGGTCTTGCTGGAGTAGGGCGGCAGCGTCGCCTCCTCGTGCACGCCGAGCACCTTGTGCAGTGCCTTACGCATGGTCTTATTGCGGTTGACCGCGTTGACGGTCGGCGCGATCACCGGCAGGGCGTTGACCTTGCCCAGCGCGTCGGTCGAGGAGAGCAGCCGGTCGCGGAACGACGGCGCCTGTTCACGGCGCCTGACCGCCTTGGCGCGCAGCATCAGGTGCGGGAAGTCGACGTTCCACTCGTGCGGCGGCACGTAGGGGCACTTGGTCATGTAACAGAGGTCGCACAGGTAGCAGTGCTCGACGACCTTCCAGTAGTCCTCCTTCGCCACGCCGTCGACCTCCATGGTCTCGGATTCGTCGACCAGGTCGAACAGGCTGGGGAAGGCGTGGCACAGGCTGACGCAGCGGCGGCAGCCGTGGCAGATGTCGAAGACCCGCTCGAGCTCGGCGAACAGCTTGTCGTGGCTCCAGAACTCCGGGTTCTTCCAGTCGATCGGATGGCGGGTGGGGGCATCCAGGCTCCCTTCGCGGGTTGCTTGCGTGGCCATCGGATTCCGTCCTTGGTCTCTTGCGTTATGGGTAAGGTGGGGAGGCGGGGCCGGCATGGCCGACCCCGCCAGAACTCCATCAGCCGTCGAGGTTGTCGAGCGCCTTCTGGAAGCGGTTGGCGTGTGAACGCTCGGCCTTGGCCAGCGTCTCGAACCAGTCCGCGATCTCGTCGAAGCCCTCGTCTCGCGCCGTCTTGGCCATGCCCGGGTACATGTCGGTGTACTCGTGGGTCTCGCCGGCGATGGCCGCCTTGAGGTTGTCACCGGTGGGGCCAATCGGTAGGCCGGTGGCCGGATCACCGACGGCCTCGAGGTACTCGAGGTGGCCGTGGGCGTGGCCGGTCTCGCCCTCGGCGGTCGAGCGGAACACGGTGGCGACGTCGTTGTAGCCCTCGACGTCGGCCTTCGCTGCGAAGTAGAGGTAGCGGCGGTTCGCCTGAGACTCTCCGGCGAAGGCGTCCTTGAGGTTCTGCTCGGTTTTGCTGTCTTTCAGTGCCATTGGGGTATCCCTCCTGGGTTGGTTGAAGCACTCATCCCGCAGGCTCCGCCGCGGGGCGTCGCCAGCCGAATACTTTAGAACGATTCCAATTTAGAATAATTCTAAGAGTGGCTGACGTCAAGCACTCAATTTCTAGTTGCTGTACAGCAATAAATCCACATCGGATGTGGATTATTTCGGCGTGTGTGTCGCGAGTGCGGTGCGGATGTCGTCGACGACTTCACCAGGCAGGTGGTCGGTGCAGGTGACGGTCAGGTCCGCATGGCGGCGGTAGAGGGCCGTGCGTTCGTCGAAAAGCTCAGCGAAGCTCTGGTCCGGCCGGCGCGCGATGCCCCGGGTGTCGTAGTTGTGGATGCGCCGCCTGAGTACTTCGACCGGCACGTCGAGGTAGACCACCGGACCGCACGACTTGAGATGCGCCATCGCCGCCTCGCTGTAGACCGCACTGCCCCCGGTGGCGACCACCTGGCCATGGCAGTCGGTCTCGAGCAGCACCTCCTCCTCGATGCGGCGCAGGTCGAGGTAATCGCTCTCGTCGAGGATCACCTGCAGCGTCTTGCCCTCGCGGATCTGGATCGACAGGTCGGTGTCGAGGAAGCCGAGGCCGAGTTCCTTGGCCAGCAGCACGCCGATGGTGCTCTTGCCTGCGCCCGGCATGCCGATCAGGATCACGCTCTGGTGGTTCGTTTCGCTCACACCGCTCTCCGCAGGCTGCTCGGGGTCGGGCGGCCACTATACTCGACATCATTCGCAGACTAGGGGTGGCCAGTATGACCGCGAGCGTCTTCGACCTCTTCCGCATCGGCATCGGTCCGTCGTCGTCGCACACCGTCGGCCCGATGCGCGCGGCGCGTGCGTTCGTCCAGGCGCTCGAGTCGCAGGAAGTGCTCGCCCGGGTCGAGCGCGTCACCGTCGATCTTTACGGTTCGCTCGCCGCGACCGGCCCGGGCCACGGCACGCCAAAGGCGGTGCTGCTTGGCCTCGAGGGCGAGACGCCGGAGGGTGTCGACGTCGAGGCGATTCCATCGAGGATCGCGGCGATCCGCGAGCACGCCAGCTTGAATCTCCTCGGCCGCAGGGCGGTCGACTTCGAACGTGAGCGTGACCTGTGCTTCCACGGCGACGAGCAGTTGCCCGAGCATCCCAACGGCATGCGTTTCAAGGCCTTCGATGATCAGGGCACGATGCTGCACGAGGCCGTCTATCTGTCGATCGGGGGTGGGGCGGTTGTCGCCCGCGGCGAGACCGTGGAAGTGAATGCAGATCAGGAGAAGGATCTGCCGTACCCGTTCGCCAGCGCCGCCGAGCTGCTCGGCCACTGCGAAGCCTCAGGACTGCCGGTCAGCGGCGTGATGCAGGCGAACGAGGAGGCCAGGCGCGAAGCGCAACAGGTGCGCGACGGACTGGATGCGATCTGGGCCGCCATGCAGGCGTGCGTCGAGCGTGGCTGCCGCAGCGAGGGTGTTCTGCCGGGCGGGTTGGAGTTGCGCCGCCGGGCGCCCACGCTCCATGGCCAGCTTTCGGGTGCCGTGACCGAGGGTGGTGTCGACCCGCTGACCGCGCTCGACTGGGTGGGTCTCTACGCACTGGCGGTCAACGAGGAGAACGCCTCGGGCGGGCGCGTGGTCACCGCACCGACCAACGGTGCGGCCGGCATCGTGCCGGCGGTGTTGCACTACTACGCGCGCTGGATTGCGGGCGCGGACGAGGGGGGGGTCGCGCGCTTTCTGCTGGTTGCGGCGGCCATTGGCAGCCTCTACAAGGAGAACGCCTCGCTGAGCGGTGCCGAAGTGGGCTGCCAGGGCGAGGTCGGCGTCGCCTGCTCGATGGCGGCCGGGGCGCTGGCGGAGGTGCTTGGCGGCACGCCCGAGCAGGTCGAGAACGCCGCCGAGATCGGCATGGAGCACAACCTCGGGCTCACCTGCGATCCCGTCGGTGGCCTGGTCCAGGTGCCGTGCATCGAACGCAACGCCATGGGCGCGGTCAAGGCGATCACCGCGGCGCGCATGGCGCTGCGCGGGGATGGGGAGCACCTGGTGTCGCTGGACCGGGTGATCCGCACCATGCGCGATACCGGGCGCGACATGGCATCTCAATACAAGGAAACCGCGCGCGGGGGGCTTGCAGTGACCACGCTCGACGTGCCGGTCAACATCGTGGAATGTTGACCACAGCCAGCCATCCGCGGTGCAGGTGGGCCGTCACGATAACTGTCTTGGGCATGGTCGCCTGCAGCAGTGCACCCCAGCGTCCGGTCTTCTACCCGAACGCCCACTACAACTCGGTAACGCAGGCCCAGGTGCATCGCGACACCGATGACTGCGTGCAACTTGCGGGTCGCTCGGGGATCGACGCGACGCAGGATGGCGATGTCGGGGGTAAGGCTGCGACCGGGGCCGTTATCGGAGGCGTCGGGGCGGGGGCGTGGGGGCTGGTGCGTGGTGACGCGGGTGAGCGTGCCGTCGCCGGCGCGGCTGCGGGAGCGGCCACCGGTGGCGTGAAGGGCGTGCTCGATGGCGAGCGCGCCAACCCGCTATTCCAGCGTTTCGTGGAACGCTGCCTTACCGATCGGGGCTACGACATCATCGGGTGGCAGTAGGGCGCGTCTCAGTAGCGCGCGAGTGACAAACCCTCGAGGTCGATCGAGGGCGCCTCGCCGCCGATCACCTCGCTCAGCAGCTTTGCGGAACCCGTCGCCATGGTCCAGCCGAGTGTGCCGTGACCGGTGTTCATGAAAAGATTTTCGATCGGTGTCGCACCGATCACCGGCGGACCGTCTGGGGTCATCGGCCGCAGTCCGGTCCAGAACTCGGCTTTGTTCGGATCGCCGGCCTTCGGGAACAGGGCGAGCAGGCCGTCGAGCACGGCCCGGGCGCGGGTGTCGTTCATCTCGGTGTCGTGGCCGGTGATCTCCGCGGTGCCGGCCGCGCGCAGCCGGTTGCCGAGACGGCTGATGACGATCTTGCGCACCTCGTCGGTCAGGCTGACCTCGGGTGCGGCCTCGGGATTGGTGACCGGCAGCGTCACCGAGTAACCCTTGACCGGGTAGACCGGCAGGTCGATTCCCAGGGGCTTGACCAGTCTGGCGCTGTAGCTGCCGGCGCACAGCACCACGGCGTCGGCCTTCAGCAATCCCTTGCTGGTCGAAACGCCGGCGAGGCGCGCGCCTTCCTGCTTCAGGCCCCTGACATCCACGTCGTAATAGAACGTCACGCCACGCTTCTGGGCATCGGCGGCGAGCTGGGACGTGAACAGGTAGGCGTCACCCGACTGGTCGTCGGGTGAGTAGACGCCGCCGACGATGCCCTCGGCGTACTGCAGCGACGGCTCGATGCGCAGCACCTCCTCGCCGAGCAGGATCTCCTGGCGGACGTCGCGGTCGGCCATGAACGCGGCGGCCTCGCGACCGTGCGCGAACGCCTTCTCGTCGGTGAACACGCACAGGATGCCCTTCTCGCGATGGTCGTTCTGGATCCCGGCCTCCTCGCGGATGCGACCGAGCTCCTGGCGGCTCAACAGGGCGAGGCGCAGGCTGTGACCGGCGTTGCGCAGGTGACGTGTCGGAAGGCACTCGCGGAGGAAGCGCAGGCTCCACGCCATCTGCTCGCGGTCGGCGTGCCAGCGGATCTTGAGCGGGGCATCGGCGCGACCCAGCCAGCGCATCATCTGGCCCGGCACCGCCGGTGAGGACCAGGGCAGCGCATGGCTGGTGGAGATCTGGCCGCCGTTGGCGAAGCTGGTCTCGAGGCCCGGCCCCTCGCGACGTTCCAGTACGCTGACCTGGTGCCCGTCGCAGGCCAGCTGCCAGGCGGTGGTGACGCCGACCACTCCGGCGCCGATGACGACGATCTCCATGTGTCCTAATCCAGTTATCTAGGGCTGTTCCGGGGCCTCGTCGAGACGTCCGAGGCTGAAGAAGCAGCCGCTGCTCCAGACTCCCCGCCAATTCGAAATAGACTGCGCGCGAGACCAGCGCGTCGAGGCGGTCGCGCACGCGTACATAGGGTGCCGGCTCGCCGCTTTCCGCATGTTCGACGCGCAGGGGGTGTGCGGCATCGGCGGTCACCCGGTCGCCGACGTTGGTGACGAAGGTCAGGCGTCGGCCCTCGCTCTCGCCGTCGACCTCCAGCCCGACCGCGACGAACGGGGCGTCGTCGACGGTGATGCGGACCTTCTCGACCGGCGTGACGAGGTAGTAGTCGCCGTCGGCGTCGCGACGCAGCACGGTCGAGAACAGGCGCACCAGCGCCTGGCGCCCGATCGGCGTGCCCATGTAGTGCCAGCTGCCGTCGCGCGCGATGCGCAGGTCCATGTCGCCGCAGAAGGGCGGATCCCAGTCGTTGACCGGGGGCAGGCCTTCGCGTGGCCGAATCAGCTGCTCGGCGAGGGTGTTGGGGTCGGGCTGACGGGTCACGCGGTCGCTCGGGGTCACGGGCTGGGTTAGCATGTGCGCCGCCGCGCAGGCGCGGCAATCCATGCGGAGGATACCCCAGGTGACCAACGACCGGTTTTCGCTCAGCGGGCGCGTGGCCCTGGTCAGTGGCGCGTCGAGCGGGCTCGGTGCCCGCTTCGCCCAGGTGCTGGCCGAGGCCGGTGCCGCGGTGGTGCT
>JAACFL010000144.1 GCA_009937385.1 Gammaproteobacteria bacterium
GGGAGGTGGCTCATGACGACGTCGGTGACGAAACGCTGGTAGTTGGCATGCTCACGATCCGGCACGCCAACACCTGCGGGGGCGAGCAACTGCATGGTCCTGGCGAAGTGCCTGGGGTAGGTGAGTTTCGCGCGCAGCCGGTCCACCAGGTCTCCGGACGGCTTCGTCATGGAATTGCCTGAACGGTAGGACGTTGTGGCCAACGCGATCGTAAACAGTTCTTCGTGCGTGGGCGCTCGGTTCTCCGGGATGACGATGAAATCGTGCCGATCGAAACGGTCAGGCTTCGAGTGATGCGCGATGCTCCTGTAGTGACAGAGCATTCCCGGCTGCTCCACATCCCGGTGCATCGCTACGCCGGCGAGGCCGCGCAGGGACCCGGGTTCGAGGTAGCTCAACCCCTTGCTCCGTCCAGCCGCGATGACGTCGCGAAATGCGGCGGCATATCGATTGGCCATCGTTGTCCTCCGGTTGGTCCAGAGGCGATCCTAGGGAATGGGTTGGATGGGCGATGGACACTGAGCGCCAAACACCGTGCAGGACGTGCCGCGGGACTCGTGGCAGCCGTGTAAGCGGCTTGGACCGTGCTCAGGTGACCAGGAAGGCCAGCCAGGCGGACAGGAGCAAGCCTGCCAGCAGCGTGTAGGGTCCGTTCCAGATCAGCCCGGCGCGCAGCGGACTCACGCCGCCGAACTTGCCGACCAGCATGTTGGTCGCGGTGAACGGCGAACTGGCACCGGTCAGCGCCCAGCCGGAGACCAGAGCCAGCACCACCAGGTCCGGTGAGACACCCATCTGCTCGGCATGCGGCAGCAGCGGTCCGACCAGGGTCACCGACAGGATCGGGTTCATGCCGAGCTGGCCCGCGATCGGCACGAACCAGAGCACCCCGATCAGCACCAGCGGTGACAGGTGACCGCCACCGAGCAGTCCCTCGTGCACCAGCGGTGCGAGCAGGGCCGAGGCGAGGATGCCGATGTACCCGGCGCACATCAGCAGCACCAGCTCGGGTGCGTAGGCGGGCAGCTCGCGTCGGACGAAGTTCTGCACGCGGCCGCCGATCGATGCCGTGAACTCGTCCTGTGGGAAGGGCGGTTTCTTCTGCAACGCGATCCACGCCAGGCTGAGCAGCGGCACCACCAGCATCACCACCGCCACGGTGCGCAGGCCCGTCGTGGCCTGCAGGCCACCCACCAGCGCGATCAGCAGCAGCAACAGTCCGAGCAACGGGAGCAGCGAGCGCCAGGCCCCGCGTGGATTGGGTTGCCGTGGAGGCGGGGTGACGTTGCGTGGCTTGAACAGGGTGTCGAGTGCCCACCCGGTGGCGCCGAGCAGGAACGCGGCGACCAGGCAGTAGGGCAGCGCGCCCTCCCAGCGGCTGCCGGGCACCACCGCGAGCGACATCACCATCGCGAAGGTCAGTGGCCACCAGGTGAGCGTGGTGACGAAGCCGCGCTGGATCGCGAGCAGCATGCGCCGGGTGCGGATGCGCCGGATCAGCGGGTCGGGCTCGGCCTTCAAGCTGCGCTCTACGAGGCTGCCGAACAGCGAGATGGAGCCGTAGTTCAGCACCAGAGCGAACAGGTGGCCGCCGAGGGTCAGCGCCAGGTAGCGGCGTCCCGGCGGCTGGTTGGCCAGGTAGAGGCCGCAGCGGACGATGGCCGCCGAGCCGGCCGCCGCGTTGCGCAGCGTGGCCAGCGCGATGAAGAACGCCGTGATGAAGGCCATGTTGCCGAGCGCGCGGCCGATGGTATCGCCCCAGTCGGGAAGGGCGGCGTAGGCCCACGCGGTGAGGGCCAGGGCAATGCCCACGAAAAGCCTGCGCGCCCAGCCGACCTGCGGCGTCAGCAGTGCGAGGCAGGCGACCGCGACCGCCGCGGCAACGCCGGCAAGCAGCGGGTTGTGGCTCCACTCGGCAGCCACCTTGAGCACGGTGGTCACGAGCAGCAGAAGGCCGGTGGTCTGGAGCACGAAGATCGCTCATCCGAAACGTGGGAGGAGCGCCATTGTCGCGCGGTTCGGAGTTGCGCGAAATTGGCACCGGAAAAGATCGTGATCCAGAAGAAAGAATGACCGGGCCGCGTGTCACGGACTAGGGGCTGGCGGGGCGATCCTGAGGCCACCCGCGCGAGGGAAACCGCCGATCTGCGCGGGGGAGAATGCTCGAGAGAAAGCAGGCGGCTAGCGCAGGCAGACCTTGCGTATCTGCTGGATGTCGGTGAGGCCCTGGACCACCTTGACGATCCCGTCCTGCTTGAGGGTGCGCATGCCGTCCTTCAGCGCGGCGGTCTGGATCTTGGCGGTGGCTTCGCGCCCGAGCACCAGCTGGCGGATCGCCGGGGTCGCCTCGAGGATTTCCTGGATGCCTATCCGGCCCCGGTACCCGGTGTTGTCGCACTCCTCGCAACCGACCGCCCGACCGAGCATGATCCGGCCCTGCTGGTCGCTGTGCTCCTTCTTCCAGGTATCGATCAGCTGGCGGTTCAGGGTCTCCTTCGAGCTGCGCGTGGCCTTGGCCTGGCGCAACTCGTCGTTGTATTCATCGGCCAGGCTGGCCAGTGCCTCGTCATCGGCCGGGAACAGTTCGCGGCAATCCCGGCAGAGCGTCCGGGCCAGGCGCTGCGCCATGATGCCGAGGAGGGAATCGGCGAATACGTAGGGTGCGATCCCCATCTCGAGCAGCCGCGTGACGCTCTCCGGCGCGTTGTTGGTATGCAGCGTGGACAGGACCAGGTGCCCGGTGAGCGAGGCCTCGACAGCCATCTTGACCGTCTCCTGGTCGCGCATCTCACCGACCATGATCACGTCGGGATCGGCGCGCAGGAACGCGCGCAGGGCGTTGGCGAAAGTGAGTCCGATCTTGCTGTTGACCTGCAGCTGGCGCAGTCCGATCTGGGTGATTTCTACCGGATCCTCGGCGGTCCAGATCTTGCGATCGGGTTGGTTGAGCTGCTTGAGCAGCGAGTGCAGCGTCGTGGTCTTGCCGCATCCGGTCGGTCCGGCCACCAGGATCAGGCCATAGGGCTTGGTGACCAGGTGTTCGATGACCGCCAGGTTCTCGGGTGTCAGGGCCAGCTGCTCGATCCCCATAGGGTCGCCGCTTCCGAGCAGGCGGATGACCACGTCTTCCTGTTCGCCGACGGTCGGCAACGTGGCGATGCGCAGTTCGAGCTTCAGCGAGCTGAACTTGCGGAAATCGATCTTGCCGTCCTGTGGCTTGCGATGCTCGGACAGGTCGAGTCCCGCCATCACCTTGATGCGCGCGACGATGGCGTTGCGCAACTTGGCCGGAACCTCGTAGTAGGGGAGCAGCACGCCGTCGCGCCGGATGCGGATCATCGTCTTGCTCTCGCGTCCGCTCGGCTCGATGTGGATGTCGGAAGCCTGCTGGTGATAGGCATCGACGATGATCTTGTTGATCAGCTTGACGATGACGTTGTCGGTTGGCGAGACGTCCTCGATCTGCTCATCGCCGCCAAACTCGCTGGCCGCGTAGCTCTCGAGGGCGTCGCTGTCGAAGCCGCGCCTGGAGTAGGCCACCGAGATCATCTGCTTGATCTCTTCCTCCGGGGCCATGACCGGCTCGATGTAGAGGCTGGTGTGGAAACGCAGGGCATCGAGGGCATCCCAGTCCATCGGATTGTCGATGGCGACCACTAGCTTGTGCTCGTAGATGTAGAGCGGCAGCAGGGTGTAGCGGCGCGCGAGCTCCTCAGGGACCAGGCGCACGGCCTCCATGTCGATGTCGAACTTGTGCAGGTCGACGAACGGGATGCCCAGCTTTTTCACCAGGCTGCGCTGGATGTCCGATTTGCTCAGCGCACCCATCTTCACCAGCATCTCGCCCAGTGGCAGCTTGCGGTGGGTCTTCTGTTCCTTCAGCGCCTGGTGCAGCTGCTCGTCGGAGATCAGGTGCTCGGCGACGAGAATCTCGCCAAGCTTGACGTTGGGCGCGTGTTCCTGGCGGTGCAGCGCCCGTTCCAGCTCCATGGCGGTGACGACCGCCTTGGTGCGCAGGTACTCGCCCAGCGGCCTGCACTTCTCGTCGCTCTGGTCACTGAGCGCCTGGTCGAGCTGTTCCGGGCTGACCAGCTTCTGATCGACCAGCAACTGGCCGATCTTTTCGCCGACTTCCTGTTCCGAGATCGCCTCACGTGGAATGAAGGTGTAGATGAACTGGGTCGGTGTCTGCGCGGGGAACAGGAACAGGCCATGGCGGTCGGGGCGCGAACCCCAGGTCTCGCCCTCGAGGTGGTCGCCGTCGACGAAGGTGATGCGAAACGGCTGCTTGGTATCCGACACCAACATGGCGTCGCGATTGCTGCCTTCGGGAGGCTCGGCACGAATCCACTGCCGGAGGTCGGGCAGGTTGACGATCTTTACCGTCGCGAGATCGATCTGCAGGGGTTGCTGGGAATCCTGCTCGAGCAGCTGGATGGAGCCGATCTCGTTGTTGAACGCGAGCAGACCGCCGACGTGCTTGGTGCCGTCTCGACGGATGACGACGACGTGCTCACCCTCGCGCACCGCGTTTTCTGCGCAAGGTGCGCACATCGGTGGCTGGGGCAGATTGATCTCCCCAGGTGAGCTCTTCGGCTCGATGTAGTGGACATCCCCCAAAACAATTTATTTATATCAACTATTTACGATTATTTCATCATGTCGGTTAGAAATATTTTATATCCAGGCCATCAGCCGTTTTTATCAACGTGGCCATCGCATGCCATTCTTAGATGGCCGTGTGGTTCACGGCAGAAGGCCGGGTTGCGAGGTGCAATCTATACTCAGGGAAGACAGGAATGGGTCGGGCGCGAGACAGGAGGTCGTCATGCGCAAAGCTTCATGTGTCTTTTCGAAACCAGTCGGGCTGTTGCTTCTGCTCGTAGTGCTCGTGGTGGGCGGCAGGGCACAGGCCGCGCACTTCGATTTCGATGCGCGGGATGCAACGGTCACGGCGCTGCTCGAGGCAGGCCTGCGTCTGGACTCGGATCACGCCAGCAACCGCGCCTTCGAGCTGATCCGCGAGGTCCAGGCCGAGGCCGTCGCTGCCTACCGCAACGGCGATACCGAGGTGGGCTACGAGCGGCTCGACCAGGCCTACGTGCTGGTGCAGACGGTCGTTCGACGCCTCGCCTCCGATCCTGACCTGGGCACCCGGTTTGCACAGCCGGCGAACCTGAACGTGATACCGCAGGATTCGCGCACGGACCGCTACGAGTCGCTGCGGCACAGCGTCACGGCGCTGCAGGCGGCCTACCGTGCCATCCGTGACGAGGTGCAGGACACGGATGCAGACCAGACGAGCCGGGTTGTCACCTGGGTCACCGCGGCCGAAGCGGAGCGCAACGCGGACCAGATGGATGCCGCGCTACGCAAGCTCAAGATGGCCTACGTGTTACTGCAGGGCGAGATCGTCCGCCTGCGCGGTGGACAGACTTTGGTCCGCGAGCTGCGTTTCACCAGCGCGGCCGAGGAGTACGCCTACGAGGTCGATCGCCACGACAGCCACCTGCTCCTGGTCGAGCTGCTGCTCGGCAGCGCGCGCGGCAACCCGGTGTGGGAGGCCGAGATCGAGGCGTCCGTCGACGAGTCCATGCGCCTGCACTGGATCGCCCACAAGCATGCTGCGGCCGGGGACTACCGCAAGGCGGTCGCGTGGCTCGAGCTGGCGAGCGACGGACTCGTCGCGCTGATCCGCGCCCAGGGCTTCGACATACCAAGACAGTAACCAACCTGGACAACTGTCCGGCGGCCCAGGCTAGACCGTACCGATCCACGTGCTGGACCGGTGCGCGGCTGGGCTGATGAACTGTCCAAGCGTGATCAACAGCTTCTTTTACGACGCGCTGCCTCAGGCCTCCTTGCGTGAGGCTGGCAGCCAGGATTCTCAGCGCATGTCTTCAGAGCGACCCAGGAGTACCTCCAGAAGCCAGGTCCACCACCAATCGATCCAGCCGACGTAGGTTCTGCCGGGGTCGCTCACGGCATCGATCTGACGGATGCCGAGGCCGTCACGCAGCCCCACGCGGACCCCCTGTTCGTGCGTTGCACACGACCAGGTTGCAAGGTCCTCGAAGGTGCAATCGGTCAGCCTCGCGGCACGTGCCATCGGCCGATCCACCCAGGCGATCACGTGCGCCGAAT
>JAACFL010000145.1 GCA_009937385.1 Gammaproteobacteria bacterium
CGAATTCGCTGGGGTGCTCGTCGAGGCGGGCGAGACCGCGCTGGAGAAAACCCCCGAGCAGCTGGCGGTGCTGCGCGAGGCGCACGTCGTCGACGCCGGCGCCCTCGGCTACGTCAACTTCCTGCAGGGCGCCCGACGCGTCGTGCGCGGCGAACCCCTGCCCGAGCCGGTCACCGCGCTGTTCGAGGAGAGCAACCACCCGCCGCTCGCCGAGGAGGAGATCACCGAGCGCTACTGCACCGAGCTGATCGTGCGTGGCCAGGGCTTCGAGGAGGCCGACCTGCGCCGGCGCTTCGGTCCGTTCGGCAACTCGATGCTGGTCGCCACCACGGGCGAGCTGTTCAAGCTGCACATCCACACCAACCACCCCGACGAGCTGATCCGCGTCGCGGCCAAGCTCGGCCGGGTCGAGGAGCGCAAGGTCGACGACATGCTGCGCCAGCGCGACGAGCGCGAACAGCTCGTGGCACCGGTCATCCCGCTCGCCGAGCAGCCCGCGGGGGTCGCGGTGGTGGTCGACTCGACCGCCGATCTCCCGACCGAGGAACGCCAGCGGTTCGGCATCGAAATGGTGCCGCTGCAGGTGCTGTTCGGCGACCAGGTCTACCGCGACCAGGTCGACCTCGACTCGGCTGGCTTCTACTCGCGCCTGAAGAGCGATCCGCATCACCCGACCACCAGCCAGCCGCCGCCACGCGCCTTCGTCGAGGCGTTCGACCGCATCCGCAAGGACCGCGAGGTGTTGGTGCTGAGCCTGAGCGCGCTCCTCTCGGGCACCCACAAGTCGGCCCAGACCGCCGTCGGCCTCGCCGACCACCCGCGCGTCGAGGTGTTCGACAGCGGCAGCGCCAGCCTCGGGCTCGGCCTGATGGCGCGCAACGCCGCACGACTCGCCGCACGCGGCGCCGACACCGAGACCCTCCTGCGCTGGCTGGCGCGCTGGCGCGAGCAGAGCGGCATGGTGTTCGCCGTCGCGACCCTCGAGTTCCTGCGCCGCGGTGGGCGCATCGGTGCGGCCAGCTCGATGATCGGCTCGCTGCTGCGGTTGCGACCGGTGCTGACGCTGCGCGACGGCGAGGTGGTGCCGCTCGGCAAGGCGCGCGGCGCGGCCGAGACGGTGCGCTTCGTCGAGCGCCACCTCGAGCAGACGCTGCCCGCGGACGCAAGGCTGCGCGTCGGCCTGGTCGGCATCGACACCGAGGACCGCCTCGCCGAGCTCGAGGGGTGGCTTCGTGAGCGCTGGGAACTGGTCGAGTGCGTGCACAGCGTGCCGACCGGGGTGATCGGCGCGCACGCCGGTCCCGGCGCGTGGGGCTGCTTCTACCAGCAGGTGACCGACGACGACCCACTGCTCGACTGATCCATGGCGTTGCGTATCCGCGTGCTATCCTGCCGCAACCCCGCAGGGAGCCCACCATGACCGTTCATGTCGTCGACCACCCCCTCGTCCGCCATAAGCTGGGCCTGTTGCGCTGCCACGACCTCAGCACCAAGAGCTTCCGCGAGCTCGCCTCCGAGATCGCCACGCTGCTGACCTACGAGGCGACCAAGGCGCTGGCCACGGAGCGGGTGACCATCGAAGGCTGGGCCGGATCGGTCGAGGTCGATCAGATCAAGGGCAAGAAGATCACCGTGGTGCCGGTGCTGCGCGCCGGGCTGGGCATGATGGACGGCGTCCTGAACCTGATACCCAGCGCGCGGGTCAGCGTCATCGGGCTGTACCGCAACGAAGAGACCCTCGAACCGGTGCGTTACTACAGCAAGATCGCCGGCAGCGTGGAGGAGCGCACCGCGCTGATCCTCGACCCCATGCTCGCCACCGGCGGCACGCTGATCGCGACCATCGACATGCTCAAGGAGGCCGGCTGCCAGCAGATCCTCGGCATCTTCCTGGTCGCGGCGCCGGAGGGGCTCGACAAGCTGCAGCAGGCGCACCCCGACGTCGAGGTGTTCGTCGCCTCGGTCGACGAGAAGCTCAACGACGTCGGCTACATCCTGCCGGGGCTCGGCGACGCCGGCGACCGCATCTTCGGGACGCGATGAAACGCCCGGAACAGGCCATCCCTCGCCTGTCCGGTCACGGCAACCGAAACGTGGTTTCCGGTAGCCTTCATTTTCGCCGGCTGACGCCGCCGTAAATGGCGGCACGTCCCTGTGCCGCAGGCGCCTGAATCCGGGTCGGATCGAGAACAGGAGCAAACACGATGTCCGAGTCCAACTTAGAGAAGGTGGCCCACGAGAGCGACTACCACTTCCACCCCGCCGAGGCGCTGCTCGGCGCGCAGATGCTGTTCGTCGCCTTCGGCGCCCTGGTGCTGGTGCCGCTGCTGACCGGCTTCGACCCCAACGTGGCACTGTTCACCGCCGGTGCCGGCACGCTGCTCTTCCAGGTGATCACGCGCGGCCAGGTGCCGGTGTTCCTCGCCTCGTCGTTCGCCTTCATCCCGGCGATGATCTACGGCGCGCAGACCTGGGGCATCCCTGCGACGCTGTCTGGCCTCGCCGCGGCCGGCCTGCTCTACATCGTGCTGAGCCAGGTCGTGCGCTGGCGCGGTGTCGACTTCCTGCACCGCATCCTGCCGCCGGTGGTGACCGGCCCGGTGATCATGGTCATCGGCCTGATGCTCGCCGGCGTCGGCGTCAACCTGGCGATGGGCAAGACCGGTGACGGCGCCGCCGAGCTGGTCCCCTACGGCACCGCACTGACGGTCGCGGCGGTGTCGCTGCTGACCACCGTGCTGATCTCGCTGCGCGGCGGCGGCATGCTGCGCCTGGTGCCGATCCTCGCCGGCGTCGCGGTCGGCTACGTGCTCTCGCTGTTCATGGGCCTGGTCGATTTCAGCACGGTGCGTGACGCGCCGTGGTTCGCCATGCCCGCCTTCGTGACCCCCGAGTGGAACTGGGCGGCGGTGATCTTCATCCTGCCGGTCGCGATCGCCCCGGCGATCGAGCATTTCGGCGACGTGCTGGCGATCGGCTCGGTGACCGGCCGCGACTACCTCGAGAAACCGGGCATCCACAAGACCATGCTCGGGGACGGCCTCGCGACCTCGCTCGCCGCGCTGTTCGGCGGCCCGCCCAACACCACCTACTCGGAGGTGACCGGCGCGGTCGCGCTGACCAAGACCTTCAACCCGGCGGTGATGACCTGGGCGGCCATCTTCGCCATCGGTCTCGCCTTCATCGCCAAGATCGGCGCCCTGCTCGCGACACTGCCGACGCCGGTCATGGGCGGCATCCTGGTGCTGCTGTTCGGCGCCATCACCGTGGTCGGTATCAACACCCTGGTGCGTGCCAGCGAGGACCTGATGCAGCCGCGCAACCTGATCATCGTCGCGCTGGTGCTGGTCAGTGGGGTCGGCGGTCTGAGCCTGGGTGGCGAGGCGTACTCGCTGAGTGGCATCGGCCTGGCCGGCATCCTCGGCGTGGTGGCGAACCTGGTGTTGCGATCGGCCGCAGGTCCTCGAGCCGGTCGAACAGGTGCCAAACGTAGTTGGCCGTGCCGTTCTCCCGGTGTGGATGCAGGTCGGCCAGTGCCGGGTCGTCGCGGTAGGTGTCGAACGCCGCTTTCGATTCCCACTCGACGATGATCATCACCGAGCGCGGTGCGACCTCACCCCGCACCACCTCGCGGAACTTGCCGAGCGCGACGACGCGTCCGCCGTGGGCCGTCACCTCGGCGACCGAGCGGCGTGCATAGGCGAGGTATTCTTCGCGGTTTGCGACGTCGAACAGGTTCAGTGCGTAAATGGCTTGTGTCATCTGCTCATTCCTGGACTTTCAGGGCATGGGTTCACGACCGTTAAGCGTCGCCGTATCGGTCGAATAATCGTAGCGATAACCACTTTCCTCCAACAGCTTGCTGGCCCCGCGGCGCATTGCAAACGAGAGCGCACCGCTGGCCAGCGGCACCAGCGGCAGCCACCAGCCGCGCCAGTCGCCCTGCACTCCGAGCCACACTGCGCCGAGCACGGCGAGCAGCAGACCGCCAAGCGACAGCTGCCAGACCAGCTCGCCGATCGAGATGAGGAGGTAGGCAGTCCGCGAGCAGGCATGGACGGTCTTACGATGATGCGTCGAATACCACATCAGGCACCTTCCGGATCATTCAGTAGCCTTGCACGCCGGCAAGGATCGTGAGCGGCCGCAGTGAGGAGGCGCGTCGTCTGGATTCCCATACCGCTCCGACACCTGGGAATGGCACAAGTGGACCGCAGCTCAGCCCTGATTGGAGGCCCAGTTCACGATGATCTCGTGCAGCCGGCGCACCCCATCGGTCAGCGCCGCCGGACCGGGCTGCAGGATGTCGGCGGACTTGATCTCGTGCAGCTGCCCGTCGCGCACCGCCGGGACGCGTTCCCAGCCCGGCCGTTCGGCGACCTGCTCGGGGCGGAATTTCTTCCCACACCAGGATCCGATGATGATGTCCGGCTTGCGTCGTAGCACCTCGTCCGGATCGGCAACGATGCGCCCCTGCGCGCCGGGACTCCGTGCGAGCTCGGCGAAGACATCGTCCCCCCCGGCGATAGCGACCAGTTCGGAGACCCAGCCGATGCCGGAGATCAGCGGGTCGTTCCACTCCTCGAAGTAGACCCGCGGACGGCGCGGCAGCACGGCAGCGCGCGCGGCGATGGCGTCAAGCCCCGCCCGCCACTCGGCGCACAATGCCTCGACGCGCTCGCTCACGCCAACCATCGCGCCGAGCAGACGCGCCATGGCGAAGATGCCGGCCACCGTGCGCTGGTTGAAGACGTGCACGGCGACGCCGGCGCGCACCAGTTCGGCGGCGATGTCGGCCTGCATGTCGGAGAAGCCGAGCACCAGGTCGGGCTCGAGGTCGACGATCCGTTCGTTCTTGGCACTGGTGAACGCCGAGACCTTCGGCTTCTCCTTGCGTGCACGCGGTGGGCGCACCGTGTAGCCGGAGATGCCGACGATGCGGTCCTCCTCGCCAAGCAGGTAGAGCAGCTCGGTGGTCTCCTCGGTCAGGCAGACGATGCGCCGCGGACCCATGCGGCCGTCATGCTCAGCGGCCATCGGCCCGCTTCACGCAGCGCCACTCTGGCGCGCCGTAGCCCCATGTGACGAGCGCCTCGCCCTGGTGCTCCCAGAACGTCTCGTTGCGCCCAGCGTACTTCGCGCCGCTGCCGCTCGGCTGGATGTACATCAGCGAGACGAAATGATTTCGTGCGAAGGATTGCCCTCGCAGGCGTAGAAGACCGGCCCGCTGAACGGCACCAGCCGGTAGCGTGCCTGCAGTTCGGCGATACGCAGACGGTAGGCCTCGCGGATGCATCCTGCCCGGTCGTCGCTCTTCCAGCAGTCGTCTCGGCCCTTGATCCAGCCCCGCTGTTCGGCGCGCAGCACGGGTGGATGCTCGTTGCCTGCCTTGCCGAGAGCAGCGGCATAGACCGCGTCGAGGTGCCTGTCGAGCGCGGCCAGCCCGGGGTTCGCGCAGACCTGCGAAGCGATGCTTCCCGCTTCGACCCGGTCGCAGTCGAAGGACGGACCCTGGGTCGCGTCCTCCGCAGGCCACAGCAGCCCATCGACGTACCCGCACCACGCTTCGCTGTCGCGTGGCGGCACGCCCGGCGCATCGCGGATGCCGAGCCTGAACTCGACCACCGACTTCCACTCCTGCGAACCGGCATCGGGGCCATGCCCACGCCCGTCGCCGGTCACGACGCGCTGCTCGACCAGTCGGTACCAGGCCTCGGAGCAGAGCGGCCCGGTGTCGGGACGCGACGCGGCGACATCGGTCATCGGGATGCTCACCACGAGGACGAGCAGGCAGCGCCAGGCGGATAGCTTGGTCATTTTCATGCGGGCTTGAGCGCGCCGAGGCTGAGAAACAGGATCGCCCCGTAGAACGTCCCCGCCTCGACCCGTGCCAGAGCCTCGCTCACGAAGCCCTCGACCAGGTCCTGCCCCATCTCCCCTGCGTTCGCACCGGCGCCGACGCCACGCGCGAGCAGGGTCAGCAGGTAGTCGGGCGACGTGGTCTGGACGTAACCGTGCGCATCGAGCGGCTCGACCTCGAAGCCCACCTCGCGAGCCAGGGCCGACAGGCGCCGCATGACGTAGGGGTCGTGAGCGAGGTTGCGCAGGGCCACCTCCATCGCGGTCTGCAACGGATCGCCGGCGAACAGCGCGACGGTGTTGGTGGCGTAGTCGCCGTCGAACACCACCAGCCGACCTCCGGGCTTGAGCACGCGGTAGGCCTCATGCAGCGCCGTAGCGGGGTCGGGGAGATGCGAGAAGACGGTGTGTGCGATCACCAGGTCGAAGCTCGCGTCCGGCTCCCCGGTGTCCACGGCGTCACCGACTTCAAACCGGATGCCAGTCCGGTCGGCATAACGCTCGCGCGCCATCCGGATGAAGGCCTCGGAGGGGTCCACACCGACCAGTTCCCGCGGTTCGACGTATTCGAGAACGTGTGCTGTCGCAGCACCGTTGCCACACCCGATTTCGAGTACGCGCAGATCGTTCACCCGGGGAATGGCGCCCATGTAGCGGGCGCAGATCGCCCGCATCGCAGGCTCGTTGGCACGTACGTCCATCGATTTGGCGATCAGTTCGAGCACATCCTCCGGCTGGTCGCGAATCAGTGTATGCAGGTCGGCCATGTTCACCTCCAGCGTGACCCTGGTCAGGCGTCATTCTAGACGGCATGCCGAGCCCCCATCGACACGGGCAACGTCAGCGGGTCACGCCCGTCCGCCTGCCGAGGGCGACGATGGCCACGACCAGGACGGCCACCAGCCAGGTCCAGCCGTCACCCCCTTCACCGAGCACCCATGCCGAGGCAAGGATGGTCAGGAACGGCTGCAGCAGTTGCGTTTGTCCGACGTGCGCGATGCCGCCGAGCGCGAGCCCTCGATACCAAGGGATGAACGCCAGGAACTGGCTGATAAGCATCACGTAGAGGAAGCCGAGCCACGACACCACGGGCAGGTCGAACGTGGCCGGAGCCGCATGGACGACCGGGATCACGAGAAGCGGCGCCGAGAACACCAGCGCCCACGAGATCACCTGCAGCCCTCCCAGCGAGCGCGACAACCTCGCGCCCTAAGTGCGAGATCGGCCCAGCTCAGCTCACCCTCGGCACGGGCGAGCGAGTAGCCAACCACCACGGCGCTGCCGGCGAATGCGAACCCCCAGAAGCGTACCGACGGGCGCTCGCCGGCGAAGAACGCGGCGGCCGCCGCGGTCGCCAACGGCAGGACACCGAGGACCACGCCGCCGTGCGAGGCGTCGACGTGGCGCATCGCCCATGCGGTCAGCAACGGAAACCCGACCACGACGCCCGCCGCAACCACGAGCAGCGCCCTCGCCTCCTCACGCGTTGGCAGCCGCTGGCGCGTCAAGAGCAGGAACGCCCCCCCGAGCAGCGCGGCGCCTACCGCGCGGCCGAGACCGACGAAGACCGGATCGAGCGCCTGGACGGCGAGGCGCGTCGCCGGCAGGGTCAGCGCGAACGCCGCCACCGCGAGCAGTCCTAGCAGGTAGCCGAGATTCTCGTCACGCTTCAAGGCACCTTCCCTCCGGCCTCCTTCACCGAGCGAACCGGCATTCCCGAAGTCTGCCGCCGTTCGGGTGACAGACCCATCGTTGAGCTACGTGATGACAGCGGCGTATTCATCGAGAACACACCTCTTTCCATCGCAAGCGGACCGGTCGACGGCGCCACCTCGCAGGGCACGCGCAACTGCCGTGCGCAGCGGGATGTGACGTTCCGATGCCCCGGTCAGGGACGCTGCGCGAAGGCTGGTAACGCAGTCCGAGGGTCAAGGATTGTTCTTGAGCACGGAAAGCGTCTCTCGCATCTGCGCTTCGACGTCCGGAGGGCAGGAAGGATCGATCTCGCAGGCCTTCAGATTACGCTCAAGTTCCTCGGTTTGTGCCCGTATCTGCGCATCGAGGCCCCGTTGTTGTGCCTGATAGGCCCGGTCTTCCGCTCGCATCTGGTCGCTTGTCGCCTTCAGCTTTTCCATCTGCGCATCGATGGAACCGGTATCGGGATCGGGTTCGGAACAGGCCGTCTGAGACAGAAGAAGCGTGATGACCAGCAGGCTGATGAAAGTCTTCATGTGGATCGTGGCGGCCGATACGGGAAGGATGCCGTCAGCTGAATCGTCGACAGGAATATCGATCAAGCGGCAAAGCGTTCGTTCAGGTAGCCGATGACCGCATCTGACTCATAGAGCCAGTGGATGCTGCCGTCGTTGCCAGGCACGCGCAGACACGGCACCTTGACCCGTCCTCCTTCGCGCTCCAGCGTGGCGCGGTGGTCGGGATCGTTGCGCGCATCGCGCAATTC
Organism: Gammaproteobacteria bacterium; assembly: GCA_009937385.1. Taxonomy (GTDB): domain Bacteria; phylum Pseudomonadota; class Gammaproteobacteria; order QNFN01; family QNFN01; genus QNFN01. The sequence goes on from JAACFL010000145.1 coordinate 8,321, forward strand.
GATCGGCAACGCCAGGCGGTGCATCTCCTTGCGCACCTTGATGCAGAACGGGCAGGTCGGGAACTGGTAGAGGGCGAGATCGCCGCACGCCCGATCGATCTCGGCCTGGACCTCGGGCGGGCGCTGGATCGGCTCGGGCCGCGACACGACCTCCCAGAGCAGCATGAACGGTCCCAGCACCAGGCGCACGCCACGGAAGAAGGTTCGGATCAACCAGCGCATCGTGCGCTCCTCATCGTCTGTGGATCGGGGCTGAGCCCGACGAAAGTCCACGTCGGGCTGCAACCCGACCTGCGAATGTGCACATGGCGCCGGTAACCCACGGGTCGCCGCGCGGTCACGGGGCGGATCAGCGTAGCCCTGGTGCGTGGCGCGGGAGTCTAACCGCACCGTGTGCGCTGCGGGGTGATGCAGGTCAGGCCGAGGGCGCCCACTCCCGCCACCCTCCGACCAGCGGGAAGTAGAGCGCGAGCCGCTGCGGCCGGTCGTCGAGCAACGCGAGCACCCGGCCGTAACGCTCGAGCTGCACACGGTAGCGCTCCTGTTCCCGGTCGAGGAATGTCTCCAGCCCACCACCGCCGTGGTCGCTGGTCTTGAAGTCGACGATCCAGCGCACGCCGTCGACATCGACGAAGGTGCGGTCGATCACCAGCGAGACCAGCTCGCCATCGAGCTCGGCGGTCAGCGCCAGCTCGCCGCGCGCCTCGAGGTGCCCCGGGTCGAACAGCCAGCGGCCGCGCGGGTCGGCCAGGGTCGCCGCTGCGGCACGCCCGACGCGCTCGGCCGCGGTGTCGAGCGGCGCACCGCTGAGCCCCTGCTCGCGCAATGCGGTACGGGCGTAGGCTGCAACCGGCCCGGGCGGCACGCCCCCCTCCGGCAGTCCGTCGCGACCCCACGCCTCGAGAAGGCGGTGGAGCACGGTGCCGGCCGCACGAGCCCCCTCCCCGGCCCAGTCGAAAAGCACGGGTTCGGCGGGATCCGGCGCAGCGGAAAGTGGTGGCGACACCACCGCTTCTGGCAGCGCGGGTGGGGTCCAGTCGAGCGGCAACCGTCGTTGCGGGACCGTCACCCCGTTGTCGTCCTCGCCCGGTTCGTCCGGGGACGCATCCGCCGCGTCGAGCCGCGCCTCGTAGCGTGCCGAGACGCTCGGCCAGAGGCGTTCGAGAAAGGTCCCGGACGGTGCCCTGAGCGTGAATTCGCCATCCTTCTCCTTGAGGTCGGCGTGCCCCAGCAGATGCAGCCGCTCGCGCGCCCGGGTTGCCGCGACATAGAGCAGGCGTCCGGTCTCGTGGTCGACGCGCTCCTTCTCGAGCTGGCGGATCCAGGCGTAGAGCGGGTCGCGTACCCCACCACGTGCATCGATCGGCGCCATCAGCAGGCCGTTGCCCGGCAGCTCCATCCACGCCAGCATCGGGTTGGGGTCGCCACCCGTCGCGCGTCCGAGCCCGGGCACGATGACGGTGTCGAACTCCAGCCCCTTGGCCTTGTGCACGGTCATCAGTTGCAGGTGCTCGTCGGCCTCGGGATCGGGCGGCGCGTAGAGCCGCTCGAGAGCCTCGGCGAAGGCATCGGGTTCGGGCAACGTGCCCCCGCTGGCGTGCCTCTCGAGCAGCTCGAGGAAGGCTTCGGCGGCCTGCAGCCCCGCCTCGCCACCGGCCCCGGCCGGACCGCCGAGCTCCAGCCAGGCGCCCTCGACCAGCGGGCGCAGGTCGTGGCGACCGACCCCGGCCAGCGCATCGCGCAGCACGGCCCACGCCCGCTCCGCGCGGGCGCGACCGTCGACGGTCAGGCGCGCCAGCCGACCGGGATCATCGAGCAGTGCCGGGATCGGGTCCTGGTCGTCGCCGACCAGCGCCAGCAGGTCGGCGAGCTCCAGCCCACAGGACGGGCCGCGCAACAGTGCCAGCCAGGCGACGCGGTCGCCGCGGTGGAGCAGCGCGCGGGCCAGGGCCCAGAGCTGCTCTACGGCTGGCACGTCGGCCAGTTTCTCGATGTCGACCGCGCGGAAGCGCAGCCCGGCGGCGCGCAGCCTTGGCAGCAGTGCGACGAGGTGCGGCCGACCACGGACCAGCACGGCGATGCGGCCGTCGGGGTGGCTCGCCCGCGCCTGTTCGATCAGTTGCACGATGCATTGCGCTTCGCTGTCGTCGTCGCGTTCGAGCTGTGGGTGGACCTCCACGGCGGGGGCGTCTCCCGCGTCACGCATGGCGTCGGCAGCGACGTAGGCCACGGCACCGGTGTCCGGGTTGTCGAACGGGGCGAGCACGCCGGGGAAGGTGTCGTTGAACCACGCCACCAGCCCGGCACGCGACCGGAAGTTGGCCTTCAGGCACAGCGATTCGAGCGGCACGCCGCCGAGCACGCCACGCACGGCCTCGAGGAACAGCGCCACCTCGGCCTCGCGAAAGCGGTAGATCGACTGCATCGGGTCACCGACCAGGAACAGCGTGCGGCCGTCTCCCGGCGTCCATCCCTCGGTGAGGTGCTTGAGGAGTTCGCGCTGCAGGTAGGAGGTGTCCTGGAACTCGTCGACCAGCAGGTGGCGGATGCGGTAGTCGAGCGCCAGCGCGAGGTCGGTCGGGTAACCGTCGGTGTCGACCAGCGCGGCGACCGCTCGTTGCCCGACCTCGGAGAAGTCGACCCGCCCCTGGCGGGCGAAGACCAGCTTCAAGTGCAGGACAGCGAGCAGCAGCAGCCGGGCAACGGCACCGAGTACGGCCCACTGCGCATCGGGGTAGCCTGCCATCGGCAGCTTGCGCGCCTCGTCCAGGCGCTCGGCGAGGGCCGGGGCGTCGCGCAGATCGTTGCAGAGCGTCTGGATGCGCTCCTTGGCACGCTTGCGACGTTCGGCCTCCTCTCCGGTCGCCTTGCCTTCCGGCGGGAAGCCCTCGCGCACCGTGAACGACCTGCGCCATTCACCTTTCTGCGTCAACAGCAGTTCGGCGAGCCCCTGCCAGCGTGGCAGGTCGGCGGCGTCGGCCGTGAGCACGTCGCCCTTCTCGAGCCACGCGGCCAGTCGACCCGGATCGTGGCCGTGCTCGATTCGCGACGTTGCGGCGCCAGCCGCGAGCGCTCCCGCCTCCGCGACGATCGCCGCATCGAGGCCTTCGGCGAGGCGTTGCAGGCGCGCCGTCACCTCGGCGTGCAGCGTCCCTTCCAGACGGCCTCTAAGGGCCTCGGAGGAGTCGTCGTCGTGCAAATGACGCAGCCACTGATCGCGCTTAGCGAGAAGTTTGACCACCAGGTTCTCGAGGCCGTCGAGGTCGGCGTCGCGATGGGCGACCGCGCGGCGCACGGCATCCCCGTCGTCGCCCCCCACCTCGAGCATCGCCAGCGCTTCACGCGCCGCCTCGCGGTAGAGCGGCTCGGCCTCCTCGGTCAGCTGCGGTGGGCCGCCGAGGCCCGACAGCAACGGCAGCTGGCGGCCGAGCCCGGCGCAGAACGCGTCGATGGTCTGGATGCGCAGACGCTGCGGGCTGTCACGCAGCCTCCACCCCAGCTCGGCATCGCGGGCGAGCACCGCGCGGGCCAGCTCGCGGATGGTGCGCTCGTGGTCGTTCGTGGGCAAGGCGTCGCCGGCCGCAGCGGCGAGCGCGCGCAGCACCCGCTCGCGCATCTCGGCGGCCGCCTTGCGTGTGAAGGTGATGGCGACGATCTCCTCCGGGGCCTCGACCCGCGCCAGCAACACCAGCACGCGCTGGATCAGCAGCGCGGTCTTGCCGGAGCCCGCCGGCGCCTGGACGATGAACGAGGTGTCTGGATCGAGCGCGCGGGCGCGCTCTGCCGCGTCGGGTACACGGACGTCAGCCATCGTCCTCTCCCGCCACGACGACGCCGCGCTCGTGCACCCTGCACAGCGCCTCGAGCCCACAGTAATCACACGCACCGCCGGCCGGGTCGACCGCGGCGTTGCCGGCGGCGTGGTCGCTCAGCAGCGCCTCGGCCGCCTCGGCCGCGGCAACGATGGTCTCCGCCGCACCCTCGCGCGTTCTTAGACCGGGCAGCAGCCCCGCCTCGACCGCCGTTCCGCTGTAGCCACATCCCTCGACGTGGACCCGGCCGAAGGCGAGCGCGGCGACCCGGTCGGCGCCCAGCGCCGCGGCGTAGAGCGGCAGTTGCGGTTCCCGCGGGCGCACCTCGCCCCAGTCGCTGAACTTCTGGCGCGCCCCGGTCTTGTAGTCGACGACCGCGACGCGGCCGTCGGCGAGGGTGTCGATGCGGTCGATGCGCAGGCGCACGGCGTGGTCGCCGATGCGGTGGACGAGCGTCTTCTCGACTTCGAAGGTGCGTTCACGCGGCAGGTCACGGTCGACGTCGAGCCACATCTCGACCAGCTTCACCAGCCGCGCCTGCTCGATGGCGCGCAGCTTCGGGCGGTCGCCGAGCAGCGCCTCCTCGCCGTCGATGGCGCGCGCGCAGGCGAGCGTCACGTGGTCGCGGCGGCGCTCCGCGGTCGCGATGGCCGCACCGTGCGCCTCCCACAGCGCCTGCAGCACCTTGTGCACCAGGTTGCCGCGGGTCATCGCGTCGAGCCCACGCGGCGGCGGACCGAGCGCCTCGGCGCCGAGACGGTGATGGGCGAAGGCGCGGAACGGGCACGCCGACTGCAGGCCGACCCGCTGCGTGCCACCGCGCAGCAGCCCACCCGGGATTGGCGGCGCACGCTCGTCGACGAACGGCTCGGTGACCGTGGCCGCGATGCGTGCCACCGGACCCGGGCTGTTCGTGTCGACGA
>JAACFL010000146.1 GCA_009937385.1 Gammaproteobacteria bacterium
CCTTGAGCTGCTGCGACTGCTGCAACCCCTGTGCGTCGAGCAGGGCGTCGACCTGGTTGACCTCGCAGCCGAGACCGACCAGCAGCACCGAGTGAAAGTTGGGGTGCACGGCGAAGCCGCCGAGGGTGCGACGCAGCACGTCGATTGGCTCGCCGGTGGCGTTCATGCAGCAACCGGTCTTGTGCTGGATCGGCACGATGCCGTCGATGTTCGGGTAGTCGCCGAGCAGCGCTTCGATCTCGCGTGCGATCAGCCGGCAGACGTGCGCCGAGCAGTTCACGCTCGACAGCACACCGAGGTAGTTGCGCGTGGCCACGCGCCCGTCGGCGCGTCGGTAGCCCATGAAGGTCGCCGGGGTGTCGGCCGGGGAGATGGGCCGGTACTCGCTGGCGTGCGCGTAGTCGCGCTCGAAGTCGCCCATCGCCAGGTTGTGGGTGTGCACGTGGTCGCCGGGGGCGATGGCCGTGGTGGCGAAGCCGATCACCTGGTTGTAGCGGCGCACCGGCTCGCCCGGAGCGATGGGACGGGTCGCGACCTTGTGGCCGGCGGGTACCGTGGCCGTGGTGCTGATGCCCTCGCCATCGAGCCGGGTGCCAGGAGGCAGGCTGGCGCGGGCGATCACGACATCGTCGGCCGCATTGAGGCGGATCGTCGGGTTGCCATCGAGCAGCATGGCCGGCTCCAGTTCGTGGGTGACCCTGCGATACTAGGAGTGGTCAGGTGGGCGAACAAGGCGCGTGCTTGCGCCGGGTCAAGGGGAAGGTGATGGACGAGGCACGCACGATCGCGCTGCTGGTCGAGCTGCACCGCGGCCTGGCACGACTCGGCCCGGGTGACGACGAGGTGACGCGGCGTGCACTGGCGACCTGCACACCACGCCCGCGGAGGCCGATGATCCTCGACATCGGGGCCGGGACCGGCGCACAGAGCCTCTGTCTTGCCCTCGCGTGCGAGGGGCGGGTGGTGGCCGTCGACCGCTTCGAGGGGTTCGTCGCCGAACTTGCCAGTCGTGCACGGATGGCTGGAGTGGCGGGTCGGATCGCACCTTGTGTCGCCGACATGGCCCACCTGCCGTTCGCCGCCGCCAGTTTCGACATCGCCTGGTCCGAGGGCGCGGCCTACCTGCTGGGCTTCGATGCCGCGCTCGACCGCTGGCGTCCGTTGCTGCGACCCGGTGGCTGGCTGGTGGTCACCGAGCTGGCCTGGTTCGGCAGCGCGCGACCGCCCGAGGCCGTGGCCTTCTGGGCACGCAACTACCCTGCGCTGCGTGACGACGCGGCGAACCTCAGCGCGGCACGCGAGCGTGGCTGGCGCGTCGCAGGTCACTTCCACCTTCCCGCCGAGGCGTGGCTCAATTATCACGCACCGCTGCGCGAGCGGTTGCCGGCGTTCCGAACGCGCCATGCCGGTGACGCCGAGGCGGCGGCGGTGGCCGAGGCGACAGAGACCGAGATCGAACTGATGGCCCGCCACGCCGCGTCCGTCGGCTACAGCTGCTATGTCCTGCAACGCGCTTGAGCGTGCCGTCTCGGCGCGCGGTACGCGACGCGCCCGACAGGCTAGACTCTGGGAAACCTCGAGTGGCGTGGAGCCGACCGCATGACCTTGTCGAAACAGTTGATGCTGCTGATCGCCATGATGTTCTTGGCAATATTTGCACTTAATTTCTATATAAGCATCAATAATATAAAAGAATATCTTCAGGTAGAATCTGAAATAACGGCGCAGGATACCGCGACCTCGCTTGGCCTCTCGCTGAGCCCGCACATGTATGCCGAGGACGACGGCATCCTCGAGACGATGGTCAACACCATCTTCGATCGTGGCTACTACCTGGAGATCCTGCTCGAGGGTGCCGGTGGCAAGGAGCTGGTGCGCAAGACCAACCCGAAGACCTTCGAGCAGGTGCCGGACTGGTTCGTCGAGTGGTTGCCGATGGAGACCGCCACGGCACGCTCGGAGATCAGCACCGGCTGGACCGTCGCGGGCCGGGTGCACGTCACGGTGCACCCCGGCATCGGTTACCTGAAGCTCTGGCAGCAGGCGCAAAAGACGCTGGTCTACTCGGCGGTGGCGCTGGTCTTCTTCCTCGTCGTGCTGGTGTTCATCGTGCGCCTGGTGCTGATCCCACTCGGGCGCATCGAGCGCCTGGCGCTGAGCATCGCCGACGGCAACTTCGACACCATCGACCCGTTGCCGTGGACTGCGGAGATCCGCAACGTGGCGGTCTCGATGAACCTGATGTCGGGCAAGATCGAGGGCGTCATCCGTAGCCTCAACGCGCGGCTCGAGGAGGTCGGTGACCGGATGCGACTCGACGAGGTCACCGGGCTCGAGATGCGTGCGACCTTTGAGACCGAGATGAAGCAGCGCTTCATGTCCGACGGCAAGGGTTTCGTGTTCCTGGTGCGCATCGACGAGCTTGGCGAGTTCGCCAGTACGCACAGCAACGCCGAGGTCGATGCGTTCATCAAGGGCTTCGTCGGGGCGGTGCGCAAGGCGCTCGATGATCGCAACCTGACCGGCGACTTCCTTTACCGCATCGTCGGTGCCGAGTTCATCCTGCTTGCCGAGTGCCAGGACCAGGCCGCCGCCGTGGCGCTCTGCGAACGCATCATGGAGCACCTCGGTGAGCTTGGAGACCAGGTCGGCAAGGACAACATCGCGCACGTCGGTGGCGTGCCTTTCGATCCGCAGGGCACCACGGCGTCGATGGTCTCGGCGGCGACCGAGGCCTATGAGAAGGCGCGCCTGATCGGACCGAACAGCTACGCGATCAACGAGCAGGGCAGCAACGCGCACGACCTCGATACCTGGAAGAAACTGGTCGCCGAGATCATCGACGAGCAGCGCTTCGAGGTCGACTTCACCGCGCAGGCCTACGCACTCGCCGAGGGCGAGACCGACACGCTGGTGATCGAGGAGGCGATGGCGCGGGTCGAGGACCACGACCACGAGCCGCTGCCGATCGGCACATTCGTCTCGGTGGCCGAGACCATCGGCCGTATCCACGCGTTCGACATGGCGGTCGTGCGCCTGGTGCTGGAGTACATCGGCGCGAGCAACCTCGACCACGACGTCGCGGTGAACCTGTCATTCGCGTCGCTTGCGAGCAACGAATTCCGTTCCGGGCTCTACGACCTGCTGCAGCAGAACGATCGCGCTGCCCAGCACCTGGTGTTCAGTGTCACCGCGTACGGTGCGACCCGAGACCTGGCCGCGTTCCGCTCGTTCATCGATTTCGCGCACCGCAACGGCGCCAAGGTGATCCTGAAGCGTTTCGAGCCGCGCTTCATCCCGATGGACGACATCAACAAGTACCATCTCGACTACATCCGCCTGGCACGGGTCTTCACCGAGGGCTTGGGCAGCAATGCGGAGAAACGGCGGCTGGTCGAGGCGCTCAAGCAGCTCGGCGAACTGCTCGACATCCACGTCGTCGCCGAGGGGGTCTTGGACGACGACGACTACCGCGTGGTGCGCGAGATCGGGCTCACCGCCGCGAGCCGTTGAGGCGGCTAGTTTCCGCCCTGTGCCCGGTTGGCCTGGGCCACTGGGGCGTGTTCCCGCCAGCGTGCGATCACCGCGCGCAGCTGTTCGACCGAGATCGGCTTGGTCAGGTAATCGTCCATGCCCGCGGCCAGGCAGCGCTCGCGGTCGCTGGGCATCGCATGCGCCGTCATCGCGACGATCGGCATGCGCTGCGCGCCATGCTCTTCGGCCCGGATCGTCTCGGTGGCCTCGAAACCGTCCATCTCAGGCATCTGGCAGTCCATGAGCACCATGTCGTAGTGCTTCTTGCGGCAGCACTCGACCGCTTCGTGGCCGTTGCCGGCGATGTCGGTCTCGCAACCGATTTTCTTCAGCATGCTGGTCGCGACCTTCTGGTTGATCGGGTTGTCCTCGGCGACCAGCACCCTGAGCCTGCTCGCGACGGCCTGGGTGCTGCCCACCTCCTTGTCGGAGGACGGGCCGAGCAGTTGAAGCAAGGCGTTTTTGAGCTGCGACTTGCGCAGTGGCCACGAAAGGCTCTGGTCGATGGATAGCGATTTACGGCAGCTGTCCGCGCAGGGTTGACCAGGAGGTGTCAGGAGCAGGGTGCGTGCCTGTGAGGCGACCGAGCGCAGCTGGTCGAGCTGCGCCATGAGCCTCGGGTCCAGCGGAGCTCCGGCGATGAGCGCGAGCCGGAACGGGGCGGAATCATCGGCACTGTCGTGCGCTGTGTAGGCGAGCTGCGCACCGTCGGCGACGGCATGCACGCTGCAGTTCCATGCTTCCAGGCGACGCACCAGCTGCTGGCGCTGCTCGGCGTCGTGACAGACCACCAGCACCCGCGATTCTCCGAGTGCCTCCGGGGTCAGGTGCGATGGACCCTCAACGGCCTTGAACGGCAGGGTGAACCAGAAGCTGCTGCCCAGACCCGGCGTGCTGTCGACTCCGATCTGCCCCCCCATCGCGTGCACCAGCTGGCTGCAGATGCTCAGGCCGAGACCGGTGCCACCGAAGCGTCGCGTGGTCGACCCGTCGGCCTGGGTGAAGGCGTCGAAAATCTGCGACTGCTTGTTCGGTGGGATGCCGATGCCGGTGTCGCTGACCTCGACGTGCAGCAGCGGCTGGCCGTCGTGCGTGACGGTCGGTGTTACGGCAATGGTCACGTGACCCTGGGTGGTGAACTTGATGGCGTTGCTCAGCAGGTTGCTGAGCACCTGGCGCAGGCGGTTGGGATCGCCAAAGAGGTGATGCGGCAGACCGGGATCGATGGACACGTTCAGCCGCAGCCCCTTGGCATGGGCGCGGTCGGCTAGCAGCGCGACGGTGTCGTCGATCAACTGCTCGAGGTCGAACTCGAGCTGCTCCAGGCGCACCTTTCCGGCCTCGATCTTGGAGAGATCCAGGATGTCGTTGAGCAGGTCGAGCAGCGCGGTGGCCGACTCGTGCGCGGTGGTGGCGTAGTCTTGTTGCTCCGGGTCCATGGGCGTTTCGCGCAGGATCTCGAGCATGCCCAGGACCCCGTTCATGGGCGTGCGGATCTCGTGGCTCATGTTGGCCAGGAACTGCGACTTCGCCAGCGTGGCCTCCTCGGCGGATTGCGCACGCTGCTCGAGACGCTCGTGGGCCGCGCGCAGTTCCTCCTCTCGCTCGAGGACCTTGGTCTGCATGGTGTTGAAGGCGTGGCCCAGGTCGGCGATTTCATCGTGGCCAGAGACCGGGATCGGTTCGACCTGGTCGCCAAGCGTGACGGCCTCGGCCGCATCTGCAAGCACGCCGATGCGCTTTGACATCGAGCGACCGAAGCTCCAGATGACGCCAAACAGAAGGAGCAGGCCGATCGCAAGCGTTGTTGAGACCAGCGCCTGCTGTTCGTCGGCTTCGATCTTGACGCGGTTGAAGGCTGTGTTTGAAGCGATCTCGGTGCGGTTGATCAGCTCGCTCAGGATGGCCGATATCGCATCGTGTGCGCCACGAGAACGCGTCGCCGAGATGGTGCTCAGTTCATCGAGCTCCATGGCCCGCGCCAGGCCGATCTGGGTGATGACCGACTGCCGGTAGATCTGCCAGTGCTCGACCAGGCGCCTGACCTCGATCGGCTCGATCTGGCCCAGTGAATCCTCCAGGCCCTCCAGCGCCTCGTCGATCGACTGCATCTCCTGCTGCATGCTGTCGATGTGGTAGGGCACCGCGAAGAAGTCATTGAACTGGTGGAGTTCCAGTTCGAGACCGCGCAGCTTGTCCATGTGCGACTGGAGGCGCTGCATTTCGGCAAGCGGCCTGACATGGTGCACGACCACTTTCTCGAGGCCTCCTGTCGCCCGGTGCACCACCTGGTTGGCGAGCAGCAACAGCGACGTGACGACCACGCTGATCACGATCAGGATGTAGAGCAGGTAGCGGAAGATCGATGGGCGCAGGGCTTGTCGCATGCTGCACGTCGCGGGTCAGTGGGTTCCGGATGACCGAGTTGGCGTCATGGACCGATCCTGAAGTTGCTCTGGAATTCCTGCCAGTGGCGTGCCTGGGAGGCTCGTCCAAGGCGATCGGTGATGGCTTCCCAAGTGGCCGCGGTCTTGGACATTGCCTCGGCGGCAGTCATTTC
>JAACFL010000010.1 GCA_009937385.1 Gammaproteobacteria bacterium
CAGGGGGTCATCCTGCCGCAGCCGGTCGAGCAGCCCCGGTGCGAGGTACAGGCCCAGCTGCATCTCGACCCCCTGTTCGCGGACCAGGAGCTGCTCCTCGGGTTGCCAATGTGCCGGGTCGTTCGCATCCTCGACCTGGCCCGTATCGACGAGATGCTGCTCGATCTGGCAGCCGGGCTCGATGGCATAGATTCGCTCGAGGTGGCGCTGGATCGTGCCGATCTGGGGCGCCATCTCCGGGATCAGTGGTGGCGCGTGTTAAGCCCGGGAGCGGGCTCGATGCCGTTTTCTCGCAGACGCCGCGCGAGTCGTGGGCTGCCGGTACGCAACCACAGCTCATAGAGGCGCAGCAGCGTGCGTTGGTCGCGGGCCTGGATCGACTCGCTGACTTCGCCGAGCACATCGACGAACGGGGTGAACTTGGTCGCCAGCTCGCGGTAGATGGGCGTCAGCGCGCGACCGCGCAGCGTGCCGTCCAGATCCTCGGCGAGGTGGCCGTAGGCACCGCCGCCCATGGCGATGTAGTAGTCGACGTCGACCGCTTTGCGATCGAGGCTGTCGGCGAAGAAGCCCGCGATGAACAGGGCGATGTCGCCGAGCCTTCGCAGTGCGGCCTGGCGTTCGGCCGGATTGCGGCTCTGGACGGCATCGGCGTAGATAAAGGCCAGGGGGCGGAGGCCGAGGCCCTCGCCTGTTTCTTCGTAGAGGTTCTCGGCGTGGATGAAGTGGGTCAGAAGGCTGACGAGGTAGTGCGTGGTGTCGTCGTCGGCCTGCACCTGCTGACGGCCCATCGCTTGCGCGACGCTGTCCTGGAAGAACTCGGTGGGCGTGGTGTCGGTGATCACCCCAGGCTGCGTTCGTCCGGTCATGCGCTACCTCCTGCTCTGGTCGGGTGCGTGGTCGTCTGGACGCAACCCTTCACTGGAGTCTAGGTAGCCAGGGCATGTCCGGTCACGTCTGGTCCGGGTCGAAGATCTGTGAGATGATTTTTGACTTCAGTCAATATGCAAGAACCGCGCGAGAGCGCGGTTCTTGCATTCGGGCTTTCTGTGCCCTGCAGCGTTGCGAGGTGGAACTCGCTGCATCTCTTGCGTATGTCAGCGGGCCTGGCTCACCTGCGCGTTGTCCGGCATCTTCGGCGGGCGATGCGCGATGCCCTTATGGCAATCGATGCAGGTTTTGCCCTCATCGAGCCCGGCCACGTGCTGGTCGAAGGCGCGCCGCCCCTGGCGGGTCAGGTCCATGTAGTCGTAGCCGTGGCAGTTGCGGCACTCACGTGAGTCGGTCTTCTTCATCGTGCGCCAGACATTCTGGGCCAGCTGCAGTCGCTTGGCCTCGAATTTCTCGGGCGTGTCGATGGTGCCGAGCGCCTTGTGCAGCAGCTCGTTGCTCGCCTGGATCTTGCGCACCATCTTGTGCACCCACTCCTTCGGCACGTGGCAGTCAGGGCAGGTGGCGCGCACGCCGGTGCGGTTCTCGTAGTGGATGGTGTCCTGGTACTCGACGTAGACGTTCTCGTACATCTCGTGACACGAGATGCAGAAGCTCTCGGTGTTGGTCCACTCCATCGCGGTGTTGAAGCCGCCCCAGAAGACGATACCGAGTACGAAGGCGACGGTCAGTGCGCCGAGCCCGAAGACCCGGCCCTTGCCGGTTCTGGCGGGACGTTCCGAATCAGTCATGGCTGAATCCTTTCTGTTCCGTTGGCGCGGGCTCAGTTCTTGTTGAGCGCGTCGACCGGCGTGAAACCGTTGTTGACCAGCGGTTGGGCGTCGACCTGCGGCACGTGGCACTGGTTGCAGAAGTAGCGGCTCGCCGAGACGTTGGAGAGCTCCTTGCCGTCGCGGTCACGGAAGTGGGTCAGGCTGATCTTGGTTGCCTTGGCCGAGCGGTAGTTCTCCCAGCTGTGGCAGGTCAGGCACTTGTTGGAATTGGCGTTGATGATGTAGCCGTCGATCTGGTGCGGAATCACCGGTGGCTGTTGCACGTAGGCACGCTCCAGCGGTGGCTGCTCCTTCATCATCGGTTTGAAATCATGCACGCGGTTGGTCTGGTCGATGGCGGCCTGGCCGCGCAGCGGATTGGCCATCTGGGCGGCGAGCGTGCCCGGGAGCGCCGTGGCCATGCAGGCCAGCAGCAGGGTCAAGGCAGCGGTCTTGTTCATCACGAAGCCTCCATCGTGTTGTGAAAACGGGTACCGAAACGGAAGACGTCCTGGTCGCAGACGTCGATGCAGCGGCCGCAGTTGGTGCAGTTGATGCCGGTGATCACCGGACCGATCCCCTGCTCCATGCCCTTCAAAGCCGGCTGGATGACCTGCGGTTCGGGGCAGACGCGGAAACACTCCATGCAGTCGTCGCAGTCCGCGCGCCGGTCGGCCCGCACGCGCAGCAGGCTGGCCGCGCCGAGCAGGCTGTAGGTGGCGCCCATCGGGCAGACGTGGCTGCACCAGCCGCGGGACGTGACCAGCAGGTCGAACAGGAACACCGCGAGCAGCACCAGCCAGGCGAAACCGAAACCAAAGATCAGGCCGCGGTGCAGCATCGACACCGGATTGACCCACTCCCAGACGGCCATGCCGGTCAGTGCGCTGGCAGCGAGCAGTGCGGCCAGCAGCCAGTAGCGGGTGCTGCGCGACGGCCGTGCCCGCGCGCGCAGGCCGAGCCTGTCGCGCAGCCAGGCGGCGCCGTCGGTGACCAGGTTGACCGGGCAGACCCAGCCGCAGAAGACGCGCCCGCCGACCAGCAGGTAGAAAGCGACGATGATCCCGACACCGACCAGCGCGGTGGCCTCGGGCAGGTGGCCGCTGGCGAGCACCTGCAGCAGCAGGAACGGATCGGTGAGCGGCAGCACGCCGAGCGTCAGGCTCGAAGAGAGATTGCCCTTGACGATCCAGATGCCAGCCCATGGGCCGAGCAGGAACAGCGCGAGGATCGCGAGCTGGCTCGTGCGGCGCAGCAGCAGCCATTTCCAGCGCCAGCGCGTGCGCACGTCTGCATGGGTGAGCGACGCGGCGGTCACCGCACACCTCCACCGTTCGGCATGCGGTCGGGCAGATCGATGATGCCCTTGATCAGCGACTCGCCGGCCTTTTCCTTCTCCTCCCAGCCGAGCCGGTAGTGGCTGCCGAGCTGGCCCTTGGCGAGTGCCGTCGGCAGCACCTTGATCGCGGCCACCTCGAGCACACAGGCCGCCTCGCACTTGCCGCACCCGGTGCAGGCGTCGGCGTCGACGGTCGGCAGGAAGCGGGTGTGCATGCCCGTGCGCTTGTTGTGATCGAGTTCGAGGCTGATCGCCTCATCGATCAGCGGGCAGACCCGGTAGCAGACGTCGCAGCGCAGGCCGAGGAAGTTCAGGCAGGTCTGCTGGTCGATCAGCACCGCGACACCCATGCGCGCATCGTCGATGTCGGTGAGTTCGGGATCGAGCGCGCCGGTTGGGCACGCCTTGACGCACGGGATGTCCTCGCACATCTCGCACGGCACCTGGCGGGCGACGAAATAGGGCGTTCCGGTCGCGACCGGTTCCCCGAGGCGGGCCAGGGCGAGGGTGTCGTAGGGGCAGTCGCGCACGCACAGTCCGCAGCGCACGCAGGCGCCGAGGAAGGTTTCCTCATCGAGCGCCCCGGGTGGGCGCAGGGCCTGCGCCGGCAAGGCGCTGGCGCCGCGCGCATAGAGGGTCACGAAACCACCGAGCAGCGCCGCCCCGCAGGCGGTCATGGCCGCCTCCTGCAGGAAGCGCCGGCGCCCGGGACTCTGCGGTCCCGGGGCCGGTGGGCTCGGTGCCTTGGCGTGCACGCTGGTGATTCCCGTGAGGCCGCTGCTACGCCCTGACCACGCGCACCGCGCACTTCTTGAAGTCGGTCTCTTTCGAGATCGGGCAGGTGGCGTCGAGGGTCAGCTTGTTGACCAGGCGGCCGGCGTCGAACCACGGGATGAACACAAGGCCGGCGGGCGGTCGGTTGCGGCCACGGGTCTCGACGCGGGTCTCGACCTCGCCACGCCGGGTTTGCAGCTTGACCGCCATGCCGCGCTTGAGGCCCCGTGCCTTGGCGTCGTCCGGGTGCATGTAGACCACCGCGTCTGGGTAGGAGCGGTAGAGCTCCGGCACGCGCCGGGTCATCGAACCGGAGTGCCAGTGCTCGAGCACCCGGCCGGTGACCAGCCACAGGTCGTACTCGCTGTCGGGCGACTCGGCCGGCGGCTCGTAGGGCAGCGCGAAGATCACCGCCTTGCCGTCCGGCTTGCCGTAGAACTTCACCCCCTCGCCAGCCTTGACGTAGGGGTCGTAGCCCTCGCGGAAACGCCACAGCGTCTCCTTGCCCTCGACCACCGGCCAGCGCAGGCCGCGTGCCTGGTGGTAGGTTTCGAAGTCGGCGAGGTCGTGCGCCTTGCCGCGGCCGAAGCCGGCGTACTCCTCGAACAGGCCCTTCTGGGCGTAGAAGCCGAAGTGCTCGGATTCGTGGTTGGCGTAGACGTTGCCGGTGCCGTCCTTGATGTCACCGGCCTTGTAGGGGAACCGGTTCACCTGGCCGTTGGCGTAGAGCACGTCGAACAGCGTCTTGCCCTTGTACTCGGGCATCTTGGCCAGCAGTTCGTCGGACCAGACCTCCTCGACCTTGAAGCGCTTGGAGAACTCCATCAGCTGCCAGAGGTCGGACTTGGCCTCGCCCGGGGCGCTGACCTGCTCGTGCCAGAACTGGGTGCGTCGCTCGGCGTTGCCGTACGCGCCTTCCTTCTCGACCCACATCGCAGTCGGCAGCACCAGGTCGGCGGCCAGTGCGGAGAGCGTCGGGTAGGGATCGGAGACGACGACGAAGTTGTCCGGATTGCGGTAACCGGGCCAGGTCTCCTCGTTGAGGTTCGGCGCCGCCTGGACGTTGTTGTTGCACATCACCCAGTAGGCGTTGAGCTTGCCGTCCTTGAGCATGCGGTTCTGCAGCACGGCGTGGAAGCCGACCTTGCCGGGGATGGTCCCCTCGGGCAGCTGCCATTTCTTCTCGGCGAACGCGCGGTGCGCCGGCTTGGCGACCACCATGTCGGCCGGCAGGCGGTGGGCGAAGGTGCCGACCTCACGCGCGGTGCCACACGCCGACGGCTGACCGGTCAGCGAGAACGGGCCGTTGCCCGGCTCCGAGATCTTGCCGGTCAGCAGGTGGACGTTGTACATCAGGTTGTTCACCCAGGTGCCGCGGGTGTGCTGGTTGAAGCCCATGGTCCAGTACGAGACCACCTTGCGGCCCGGGTCGGCGTAGAGTTCGGCGAGCGCCTCGAGGTCCTTGGCCGGCACCCCGGAGAGCTTGCTGACCGAGTCGACGTCGTAGTCGGCGACGAACGCGGCGAACTGGTCGAGATCGATCTTGTTGCCGCCGCCGGCCTTCTTGGCGTTGGCCGCCTGTTGCTCTAGCGGGTGTTCGGGTCGCAGGCCGTAACCGATGTCGTCGTTGCCCTTGACGAAGTTGACGTTCTTCGCAACGAACTCCTCGTTCACCTTGCCGTTCTGGATGATGTAGTTGGTGATGTAGTTGAGGATCGCAAGGTCGGTCTGCGGGGTGAAGACCATGCCCAGGTCGGCGAGGTCGAAGTTGCGGTTGCGGAAGGTCGACAGCACCGCGACCTTGACGTGTGGCGTGCATCTCGGCCATGTTGGCACCCCACAGCACGAAGGCGTCGGCGTGCTCGAGGTCGTCGTAACAGCCCATCGGCTCATCGATGCCGAAGGTGCGGATGAAGCCGGCGACGGCCGAGGCCATGCAGTGGCGGGCGTTGGGATCGATGTGGTTGGAGCGGAAGCCGGCCTTGTAGAGCTTGGCCGCGGCGTAGCCTTCCCAGACCGTCCACTGGCCGGAACCGAACATGCCGACCGGCGGCATCGCATCGCTGTTGCGCGTCTTGGCGATCGCGGCCTTCCACTTCTCGGCCATGATGTCGAACGCCTGGTCCCAGGAGATCGGCGTGAACTCGCCCTCCTTGTCGAACTTGCCGTCCTTCATGCGCAGCATCGGCGTCTGCAGGCGGTCGTCGCCATACAGGATCTTCGACAGGAAGTAGCCCTTGATGCAGTTCAGCCCACGGTTGACCGGCGCCTCGGGATCGCCCTGGGTCGCGACCACGCGGTCATTCTTGACGCCGACCAGCACGCTGCAGCCGGTGCCGCAGAACCTGCACGGCGCCTTGTCCCAGCGGATGTCGCTCTTGCCCGCGGTCATGGCCGCCTGGGCCGCGGGAACGCTCACGCCGGCGGCGGTCGCCGCCGCGGTGATGGCCTGGGTCTTGATGAAGTCACGTCGAGTCAGTTTCATGACCGCCTCTCCTTAGGTTTCCGATTCGTCGGTTTCTGAGTCGTCGCTGTACTGGAAGGTGATCGCCGCGGAGATCACGCCGCGGGTTTCGTGGATCGCCTGCAGGGTGTCCGCGGTGACCTGGGGGGTGTCGTTGTCGACGGTCACGACCAGGCGCCCGTCGTCGGTGTTGGCGTGGATCTCGACGCCGGGCAGCCCGAGCAGCTGACCGGCGATCTGCTCGCTGTCGGACGGGAGCGTGTGGACCACGAGGCTCGCGAGGTTCATGCGGCGACCTCCTGTGAAGTGGGTGGGCCGATATGCACCGCCTGGACCGGACACGGGGCCACGCAGGCCCCGCAGCCGGTGCAGCCGGAGACATCGATTTCTGGGGGGTGGTTCAGCGTTCCGGGCCGGAAGCGGACCACCTCTTCCGGGCACGGGTCGGCGCAGGCGCGACAGTGGACGCCGTGTCCTTCCAGGCAGGCAGGGGCGACGTGCGCGACGTGGTGCCAGGGGCTGGCCGACGGCTCGGTGCGTTGCAGAGCCTTCGGCGAGCAGGCACTGACGCAGTCGCCACAGAAGGTGCACTCGCCACGCCGGAAGTCGACCTCGGGAAAACCGCCGTCGCCACGCACCAGGATGCCCTCCGGGCACGCCGGCAGGCAGGCGTCGCAGCGGGTGCAGTCGGCATGGAAGCGGGGCGTCGCCCACGGGGGGCGGACGGGCCGGCGGCGTCCGTGCAGGTCGGCGCGCAGCAGTTGTCTGCGGGTCGTCGCGGGTGCCATCCTGGCGGATCCTGATCCTTGGGTTTCCATTGGGCGTACGCCTTCCTTGTACGCCCCTGTATTGATGAATCCTTGATGGTCGTCAAGGCACGCTGGTGATGCGTATTACGACCGGCAAGCCCTCGCCTCATGCACCAGAATAGTGCAGGCGGGGACAAAGCGCGAGTCGGTGAAAGCACTTATTTCGCTCGGCTTTATTCATGCCGAGACGGGTCACGACCGGGGTGGATGTCAGTGCCTGCGATGGCTCTCGAAGGCCAGGCGGTCGAGATAGTCGAGCAGCAGTGCCGAGAAGACGAACGTCCTGTGGATGATCACGTACCACATCAGCTTGTTGTCGGGGATCTGCTGGGCGTTCACGAAGGCGCGCAGCAGGCGGATCGACGAGATTGCAACGATCGACGCGGCCACCTTGAGCTTCAGCGTGCCGGCTCGTACTTGCCGAGCCACTCGAGCTTGTCGGCGCCTTCCTTGACGTCGATGCGCGAGACGAAATTCTCATAGCCGCTGAACATCGCCATGATCAGCAGCGCGCCCACCAGCGTGATGTCGATCAGCGCCAGCACCGTCAGCACCAGCTCGCCCTCGGCCAGCTCGAAGACGTGCGGCAGCAGGTGCAGTACTTCCTGGAAGAACTTCAGGTCGAGCGCGAGCAGGGCCAGCGCGAGGCCGAGCTGGAGCGGTGCCGGCAGCCAGCGGCTGGCATACAGCGCGCGCTCGATCAGGGTTTCCAGCATGGTGGGTCTGTGGCCGGTGTCGCGGGAGGGCCATTCCAGTCGCACCCAGTGGTGGCGCCCAGTGTGCTGGGGCGCACGGCATGGTCTCGTTATGATGTGCGCAGCAGGGCCCGCCAGAGGCCGAGTCCACCACCGAGGAGTACCGCCGATGTCGAAGCCCCCGTTTGCCCAGCTCGATTTCGCGCCCCCCGCCGTCGACCTCCAGACCCTCGACGACGGCAGCATGGTGCTGCGCTCGCCGTTGCCGCTCGGCGACCACCCGCCCAAGCTCGGCCTGCTGCTCGAGCACTGGGCACAGGCCGAGCCGGAGCGGACCTTCCTCGCCGAGCGCGCCGGCGAAACATGGCGCGAGGTGGGCTACCGCGAGGCGCTCGACGCGGTGCGCGCGCTGGCCCAGGCGCTGCTGGAGCGCGGGCTCGGCCCGCAGCGTCCCCTGGTGATCCTCTCCGACAACGGCGTCGACAACGGCCTGCTTCAGCTCGCCGCGATGCATGCCGGCATCCCCGCCGTGCCGGTCTCTCCGGCCTACTCGCTGATGTCCCAGGATCATGCCAAGCTGCGCCACATCTTCGAGCTGGTGACCCCGGGGCTCGTTTTCGCGGCGGACGGCGCGCGCTTCGCGACGGCCATCGACGCGGTCGGCCTTGATGGCCGCGAGCTGGTGGTCAGTGCCAACCCGCCGGAAGGGCTTGCCGCGACCCCCATCGCCGAGCTGCTGGCGACCGCGCCGGGCCCGGAGGTCGACAGTGCGTTCGCCGCGGTCGGTCCGGACACCGTGGCCAAGATCCTGTTCACCTCCGGCTCGACCGGCATGCCCAAGGGGGTGATCAACACCCAGCGGATGCTCTGCTCGAACCAGCAGGCGATCGCCCAGCTCTGGCCGTTCCTCGCCGCCAGGCCGCCGGTGGTGGTCGACTGGCTGCCGTGGAACCACACCTTCGGTGGCAACCACAACTTCAACATGGTGCTGCGCCACGGCGGCACCCTCTACGTCGACGGCGGCAAGCCGATGCCGGGACTGATCGAGACCACCGTCGCCAATCTCAAGCAGGTCTCGCCGACGCTCTACTTCAACGTGCCGCGTGGCTTCGACGTGCTGCTGCCCTACCTCGAGCAGGATGGCGAGCTGCGCGACCGCTTCTTCAGCCAGCTCGACCTGATCTTCTACGCCGGCGCCGCGCTTCCTCAGAGCCTCTGGGAGCGCCTCGAGGCGCTGTCGATCGAGGCGCGTGGGGTGCGTGTGCCGATGGTCTCGGCCTGGGGCTCGACCGAGACCGCGCCGATGGTCACCACCGTGCACTTCCCGCTCGAGCGGGCCGGCGTGATCGGCCTGCCGGCACCGGGCTGCGCGGTCAAGATGGTGCCGAACGGGGAGAAACTCGAACTGCGCATCACCGGGCCGAACATCACCCCGGGCTACTGGCGCCGCCCGGACCTGACCGCGCAGGCGTTCGACGCCGACGGCTGGTACTGCATCGGCGACGCGGGGCGGCTCGAGGATCCCGAGCATCCCGAGCACGGCATCGTGTTCGACGGCCGCGTGGCCGAGGATTTCAAACTGCTCTCTGGCACCTGGGTGCACGCCGGCGTGCTGCGCGTGACCGCGATCGCTGCCGGCGCGCCGGTGATCCAGGACGCCGTGGTCACGGGCCACGACCGCGAGAGCGTCGGCCTGCTGGCGTTCCCGAACCTGGCCGGCTGCAAGACGCTGTGCCCAGAGGCTGGCGACGACGTCGCGGCGCTGCTGCGCTGCCCGGCGGTGCACGACCGGCTGCGGGAGGGCTTCGCTGCCTACAACGCCGAACATGGTGCGAGCAGCCGGCGGATCGGGCGACTGCTGCTGATGGCCGAGCCACCGAACATCGACGCCAACGAGATCACCGACAAGGGCTACATCAACCAGGGCGCGGTGCTGGCGCGGCGCGCGGCGCTGGTCGAGCGGCTCTACGCTGCGGATGACGACGACCCGGAGGTGCTGGTCTTCGACTAGTCCCCGTCGAATTTGGCTTCGCGCTTGTCGAGGAAGGCGCGCATCCCCTCGCGGGCGTGCTCGCTGGTCTGGGTCAGCGCCGCGGCGAGCGACTCGGTGAACAGCCCCTCGGCCATCGGCATGTTCTCGATGCGGGCCAGCGCGTTGAGCATCATGTAATTCGACGCCGGGGCGTTCGCGGCCACCGTGCGGGCCAGCTCGAAGGCCTTCTCCAGAGCTGCTCCCGGCGCGACGAGGTGGTGCGACAGGCCCAGGCGCTGTCCCTCTGCGGCGTCGTAGCGCCGCCCGGTGAGCATCATCTCGCGGGTTCGATCGGCGCCAATCACCCGTGCCACGCGCACGCTGGCGCCGCCGCCTACGAAGATGCCGCGCCTTCCCTCGGGCAACTGGTAGAAGGTGGAATCGTCGGCGACGCGGACGTGGGCGGTCATCGCCAGCTCGAGGCCACCACCGATCACCGCGCCGTGCAGTGCGGCGACGATCGGCAGGCCGCCGAACTCCATCTGCTGGAACGTGGCGTGCCAGTACTGGGAGTGCCGCATCACCTCGAGCGGTTCGCGCTCGCGGTGTTCGGCGAGGTCGAGCCCGGCCGAGAAATGCTCGCCCCTGCCGCTCAGCACCACCGCCTGGGTGCCCTCGGGTGGCGTGTGGAAGAGAGCATGCAGGCTCTCGATCAACGGGTCGTTGATGGCGTTGCGCTTGTCGGCGCGGTCGATGGTGACGTGCAGCAGGCCGTCGTCGAGTTCCAGCGCGAGGTGCGGCAGCGTCGGCAGGGCATCGGGCATCGGCGGCTCCTGTTGGCGTCCCGGGCGAATGCCGTGTCAGGCTATCATGCGTCCGAAAGGGCCGCGAAGATCCGGGGGGGCAGCATGGTCGACGAGCAGGCATTCCGCAGCAGACTGGACGACCTGGACAAGGCGGATTGCCCCTTCGCCAAGGCGCTGCTCGGCTCGCAGGCCGCGTGCAGCCGGGCGCGTCGCTACTACCTCGCCGATCGCGAGGGGGTCGAGTGCAGCGACGCCGTCGCGCGGATGAACTGCACAACCTATTTCGCCGAGGTGCGTGGCGCGGCCGGCCCGCGTCTCGGCGCCACCGCTCCGACCGGTGCAATGCCGCACGGCGTGGCGATGAAGCTGCAGGTTGGCGGCTTGCGAGGACTCGCCGAGGCGCTCGGTGAAGCCGAGGCGGGCGACGTCGCGGCGCTGGTCGCGGCAGCCATCTCGCGCGAGGGTGGGCTCGATGCGTTGCCGTTCGAGTCCATCCTCGAGGCTGTCGCCGCCTTCGAGCCGCGTCGCCGGCGCGGCTGATCAGCCAGCCAGCCGTCCGGCGATGCGGAAACCGGCGATCCAGGTGCCGGCCGCCGAACCGAGCGTGCTGAACAGGAACACCAGCAGCACGCGGGTGATGCGGTTGCGCCACCAGCCGCCGGCGTGCGCCGCCATGTGACGCAGGCTGCCGAAGTCGGCGACCGTGGGCCGGCGCATCAGCAGCTCGACGATGCCGGTGACCATGCCGGCACCGACAGTCGGGTTCAGCGAGGTGAGCGGTGCGGCGGCGAACGCGGCCACGATGGTGTAGGGGTGCGCGGCGGCGAGCAGTGCGCCGAGCGCGGAGAGGCCGCCGTTGATCAGCACCCAGTCGCCGACCAGGGTCCAGCCGAGTTCAGGGCTGCGCGCGAAGCCGATGCCGAAGCCGAGCAGCACCAGCGCGGTGATCAGCCAGGGCCAGTGGCGCCACCAGCGCGAGCGGGGCGGCAGGCTGTCGAGCTCGGCCAGCACGGTGGCGGGTGGCGTGCGCTCCTCGTCGAGGTAGCGACTGACGCCGGCCAGGTGGCCGGCGCCGACCACCGCCAGCATGCGCCGATACCCGTGCGTCTCGATCGCCTCGCGCAGCCGGGCCGCCATGTAGCGGTCGCGCTCGTCGATCAGTGGCTGGTAGAGATCACCGGCCTCGGCTGCGAACTCGCCGAATGCCGAGTCGAGCACGTCGCCCTGCTTGAGCCGCTCGATCTCCTCGGGATCGACCTCGGCGCGGCTGACGACGCTGCCGATCAGGCCGCCGAACAGGTTCAGGCGCTGCCAGAATGGCACCGCGCGGTAGCTGCGGCGCAGCGTGGTTCCGATCTCGCGGTCGAGCAGCACCAGGGGGCGTTCGCTGCGGTCGGCCTCGTCGACCAGCGCGCGCAATTCGGCACCGGGCTCGATGCCCACGCGCTCGGCGACGCGCTGCTGGAATGCCCCGAGCGCAAGCGTCGCGATGACCATCGGCGCCTGCCCCTTGCGCAGCACCTCGAGCAGGTCGAGGCGGGCGAGGGCATCGGGGTCGATCAGCGCGCGGTGGCGGCTCGCGCACAGCTCCACGGCGAGGGCGTCGTAGTCGGGATCGGATGCGAGGTTGCGTGCGGCGTCGGCGCTCGCGGTCGAGACGTGGGCCGTACCGAGCAGCGTGATGCGGCAGTCGCGCCAGACCAGCTCGCGGACCGGTTCCTCGTGAGGGGTGGGGTCGGCATCCATCGGCGGCGCAGTATACGCGCCGGGCGCGCTACGCGCCCTCCACGGCTGATGGCCACCGGCCCGATGCGGCCGGTCAATCCCGCGTCGAGGGCGGTTCAGGAGTTCGACCTGCCGGCGGATACGTTTGCGTGACCGGCCTGCCGCGCGCAGCGGCCAGGCATGCGGGCTAGACTGCGGCGATGGCCGCACCGCGCGAAACCCTCTACTGGCACGACTACGAGACCAGTGGTATCGACCTCGACCGCGATCGGCCGCTCCAGTTCGCCGGTCTGCGCACCGACCTCGACCTGGAGCCAGTCGACGAACCGCTGACCCTCTACTGCCGCCCGGCCGATGACCTGCTGCCGGCGCCCGAGGCGAGCCTGATCACCGGCATCACTCCGCAGCGGGCGCGTGACGAGGGCGTGCGCGAGGCGGAGTTCGTCGACCGCGTGCATGCCGAGCTGGCACGTTCCGGCACCTGCGCGCTCGGCTACAACACGCTGCGTTTCGACGACGAGGTGACGCGTCGCGCGCTGTACCGCAACCTCTTCGACCCCTACGCCCGAGAATATCGCGACGGCAACTCGCGCTGGGACCTGATCGACCTGGTGCGCACGGTCCACGCGCTGCGCCCCGACGGCATCGCGTGGCCGCGCCGCGAAGACGGCACGCCGAGCTTCAGGCTCGAGGAGCTGACCGTGGCCAACGGCCTCGAGCACGGTGCGGCGCACGATGCGCTGGCCGACGTGCGTGGCACGCTGGCGCTGGCGCGGCTGCTGCGCGAACGCCAGCCCAGGCTGTGGGACTACCTGTTCGGTCTGCGCCGCAAGCAGGCCGTCAACGACCTGCTCGACCTGCGTGGCATGGCGCCGCTGGTGCATGTCTCGGGACGCTACCCGGCCGCACGCGGCTGCCTCGCGGTGGTCGCGCCGATCGTGCGCCTGAAGTCGAACCCGAATGCCGTCGTCGTCTACGACCTGGGCGAGGACCCGGGCCAGCTCGAGGGGCTCGACGCCGAGGGGATCGCCGAGCGGGTCTTCAGCCGCGCGGACGAACTGCCCGACGGCGTCGCGCGCATCCCGCTCAAGCAGGTGCGGGTCAACCGCTGCCCGGTGCTCGCTCCGCTGAAGGTGCTGCGCCCACAGGACGCCGAGCGCCTCGGCATCGACGTCGACGCCTGCCTGCATCACCGCGACACGCTGGCCGCACAGCCCGGGCTGGCGTCGCGCGTGGCCGGGGCGTTCTCGCCCCCCGAGGGACCGCCGCCCACCGATCCGGACGACCGGCTCTATGCCGGGGGCTTCACCAGCGATGCCGATCGTCGCCGCCTCGAGGAGGTGCGTTCGAGGCCGATGCATGAGCTGGGCGAGCCGCCACCACCCTTCGACGACCCGGGCCTCGAGGAGCTGGTGTTCCGTTACCGGGCGCGCAACTGGCCGGAGACACTCGATCCGCAGGAACGGGCACGTTGGCAGGCTTATCGCGTGCTGCGCCTGACCGATACGGAAGCGTCCAGGGGACGAACGCTGGCGGCCTTCTTCAGACGCCTCGGCGAACTGCGCGAGGAGCGGCGAGGAGACGCGAGAGCGGGCGAGGTGCTCGACGCGCTCGAGGCGTGGGGCCGCGAACTCGAGGCCGGTATCGCGACCTGACCCGCATCAGCCGGGTTTGCGCGTCACCGCCACGGTGTAGTGGGGCCCCTGCTTGACCTTGTCATAGTCATCGAACACCTCCTTGGACATGCGCTCGATGAAGCGGCGCAAACCGGTAACGGTGACCATCCACAACGCGCCGCCGGGCTGCAGTGTGGCCAGGGCATCGTGCAGGTAGATGGTCAGCAGCTCCTTGCCGACCTTGGCCGGGAGGTTGGCGACGATCACGTCGAAGCGGCGCTCGCGCAGCGCGTCGAAGCCGTTGCTGAGCAGCGCCTCGCCGTTGGCCAGGCCGTTCAGCGCGAGGTTGCGTCGCGCGTATTCGACCGCGACGAAGTCCTTGTCGGCCAACGTGGTGTGCCCATGTGGCGCCAGGCGCGCGAGCACCACGCCGAGCACACCGTAGCCGCAGCCGAGGTCGAGGCAGTCGGCGTCCGGCGCCACCTCGACGTGGCGCAGCAGCAGCTTCGAGCCCTCGTCGATGCCGCGCGGTGAGAACAGGCCCCAGGTCGTCGCGAAGCGGTAGTGGCCGCCGGGCAGCTCGGCCTCGAAGGCGAGGTCGCGGCGCAGGTGGGCGACCGGGTCGGTGCGCGGATCGGTCATGTTCGCGGTCGGTTGCTCAGGGTCCGCTACCCTAGGCCTGCATGCTTACGATTGGCAAGGAGATTGGCGCGTCACGTCGCGGGCGACTATTAAATAGGTGCAGTCACTCTCGGCGCGGGAGGGGGTTCACGCATGGCCGGCGAGATCAGGGTTCGCATTCTCGGCGATTCGGGGCCGTTCTCGCGCATGGGCAAGAGCATCAGCTACCTGCTCGAGATCGGCCAGTCGAAACTGCTGATCGATTGCGGTGCGCCGATGTTCCAGCTGATCGGCGGCCGGGCGCTGAAGGATGTGCGAGGCCTGTTCGTCACCCACTGCCACGACGATCACAAGCGCTGGTTCACCGACATGGCGCTCTTCTACCGTTACGCGCCCGATTACCCCGAGCCGTTGACGCTGCTGACCAGCGACGACGTCCAGGCCGAACTCGAGCAGGCCTCCGGACCCTCGCTCGACATCAGCCTGTCACCTGACGCGCGGCGCGTGGTCGATCTGCCGATCGACGACTACTACAACCGCATCCCGGTAGGCCCGCGCGCGAAGTACCGTATCCTCGACACGCGCAACACCGGTGGTGGCGTCGGCGTGGTCGATGCCAGCGGCGAGCCGGTCGACCCGGGGCTGGCCAAGGCGGTCATCAACCCGGCCACCGGGCGGGTCCGCTTGCTGTTCCGCGACCCGGATTGCGCTGCCTGGGTCGAGCCGAGCGCTTTCTATGCCTTCAGCGACACGACCTTCTACGAGGGCGAGCAGCGCGTCTACAGCGATCCCGAGGGATTCACCATCGAGGCGATCAACGCCCCGGTCTGGCACGGGCTGCCGACCGTCGGCCTGAGAGTGCGCTACGGAGCCGAGACGCTGGTGTTCCCGTCCGATACCAACCATGACCTCGACCTGTGGCAGGCGCTCGTCGAGGAACGGCGCACCCCCGATCACGACATGGATGCCGAGGCGTTCGCCGCGGCCGGGGTGATCGTCGGCGACATCAACGATTACCTCGAGCGCACCTGGAGTGAACGGCGCTACCAGGAGGCGCTCGCGGCCTTCGCCGAAGGGGTGTCGGTGCACGACGTCTCGGGTCCGCGCAGCGTGGTGCACACCGGGTACGACCAGCTGGCGCGTACGGCGCTCGACCCGTTACGCACCCTGCTGACCCACAGTCCCGACCGCATGACCTCGGAGTGGATCCTGTCGAAGGTCGACAAGACCTTCTGCATCCGTGACGGGAGCATCTACGAACAGGTCGGTGACGTCGTCTGGCCGATGTGCGCGGACTATTATCACAAGGAGCGTGGCCGCTACTTCGTGGCCTACGTGGACCCGGAGGGTTCGCACGTGATCCAGGAGAACGACGGCATGCTCCACCTCTCCGAAACGCCCGAGGAGGGGCGCGGTGAGATGGTCTGCCGGGTGCGCCTCTACGAGGATGTCGCCGGCCAGTACCTGCCACTGCTCGACGAGGACGCCGGGCAGTTCTACCGGCGGCGCGACGACGGGCGCATCGAGCTCGTCGAGCCGCACGCGGAGGGCAGCGTCGGCCACGTGGTGGATGATCTGCGCGAGGAGGTCACGCGCAGCGCGCTCGCCCGGCACGAGTAGGCAAAGCCCGCGCAGAGCGCGGCGGGGAGGGAGCCCATGCACGCATCCCCCGTGGCCGATCTGGTCACCACCATCGTCGTCCTGCTGCTGGTCTCGGCCTTCACCCTGGCCTTGAGCCGCCGCTGGCGGCTGCCGTTCACGGTGCTGCTGGTGGTCGTCGGTATGCTGCTCGGGCTGCTCGCCGACCACGGTCCGGAGATGCTGAGGCCGCTGGCCGAGCACGACATCTCCCCCGACGTGATCCTGTTCGTGTTCCTGCCCACGCTGATTTTCGAGTCGGCGTTCAACCTCGACGCGCGGCTGGTGCGGCGCAACCTCGGACCGATTCTGACCCTGGCGGTGCCGGGCCTGCTGCTGTCCACGGCGATCATCGGCGGGCTGCTGGTGGCCACCACGCCGTTCGGGCTGGTCGCCGCGCTCCTGCTCGGCGCGATCCTCAGCGCGACCGATCCGGTCGCCGTGGTTTCGCTGTTTCGCCAGCTCGGCGCACCGCAGAGGCTGACGGTGCTGGTCGAGGGCGAGAGCCTGTTCAACGACGCCACCTCTCTGGTCGTCGCCGGCATCCTGGTCGGAGTCATGACCGCGAGCCAGGTCGATGCTGGAACGCTGCTCGGTGGTGCGGCGCGTTTCGTCGTGGTGTTCACGGGCGGGGTGCTGGTCGGCTGGGTCGCGGCACTGCTATGCGGCTGGGTGCTCGGGTTGTGCCATGGCGACGGACCGATCGAGATCACACTGACGACGGTTCTCGCCTACCTCTCGTTCCTGGTCGCCGAGGAGCTGTTCCACGTCAGCGGCGTGATGGCGGTGGTGGCCGCCGGCATGACGCTGGGTGGCTGGGGTCGGCTGAAGATCTCGTCGTCGGTGCGTGGTTACCTGGAGCATTTCTGGGAGTACATGGCGTTCGTCGCCAATGCCCTGATCTTCCTGCTGGTCGGCCTGCGCGTGGACCTCGCCGCACTCGGTGGCGCGCTCGATCTGCTGCTGCTGGTGGTGGTGGCGATGCTGCTGGCACGTGCCGCGGTGATCTACGGCCTGCTGCCCCTGCTCGGCCGGTTTCCGGGCAACGACCCGGTCGGCGTGCCCTACCGCCACGTGATGTTCTGGGGCGGCCTGCGTGGCGCCGTGGCGCTCGCGATCGTGCTCAGTCTGCCGGCATTTCCCGAGGCGCAGACCTTCGTCGCGCTGGTCACCGGCGCGGTGCTGTTCACGCTGCTCGCGCAAGGCCTCACCATCGAGCGCCTGGTGCGGCATCTTGGCCTCGACCGCCCACCTCTGGCCGATCGCCTGGCGCGCGAGGAGGGGTGTCTCGCGGCCAAGCGCCTGGCGCTAACGCGAATTCCTGAGCTGCAGCGTGGTGGGCTTTTCTCGGCACGGATCGCCGAGCGCCTGCAGGGCAGCTACGCCCTGGCACGTGATGAGCTGGCGTCGGCCATCGAGCGCTTGCGTCGCGCCGAGCTCGACCCACAGGTCGAGCTGCAGCTGCTGTTCCTGCGTTCGCTCGCCCTCGAGCGAGCGCACTACCTGGAGAGCCATGCCCGTGGGCATCTGAGCGAGCGTGCAGCGCGCGATCTGATGCACTCGGTCGGCAGCCAGGCCGAAGCGCTGCGCCACCGCGGCGAACTGCCCGAGTTCACGCTGCATCCACCGCACGAGAGCCTGACCGAGTTCGGCCTGCGCTGGCTACGCCGTCTGTTCGCACACAGTGCGATGGTTGAACGTCGCACCACGTCGCTGGTCGCCTACGAGTACGAAGAGGCGTGGGGTCGCTACCAGGGCTGCCTGCGCGTGCTCGAGGATCTCGAACGGGTCGCCGGAGAGCGTGCCCTGGGCAGCGCGGCGGTCGATGCGGTCCGCGAACGCTACCGGTATTGGCGCGAGCAGGCGATCACGCGCGTCGACGAAACCGCAGCCCAGTTTCCCGAGTTCGTCGCCGTGATGCAGGAGCGGCTGGCGGGGCGCCTGCTGCTGTTCGCCGAGCGCGAGACGCTCGAGGAGGAGCGGCGCGACGGCACGCTGCCCGAAGGCATTGCGCACGAGCTGTTCGAGGAGGTCGCCGAGCGCATCGAGGGGTTGCGAGGCGGTGACATCACCAAGCTGCAGTTCGAGCCCACCGAACTGCTGCGCAAGGTGCCGCTGTTCCGCGACCTATCGACCGAGGACTTCGAGCATGTCGCCGCCAGCCTGCACGCCCACACCGTGCCCGACGGGGAGGTGGTGGTGGCCGAGGGTGAGCACGACGACTCGATGTACCTGATCGGGCGTGGCGTGGTCCGCGTGTCGCGCCACGAGGGCGATCGAGAGCAGGATCTTGCGCGCCTGTTCGCCGGCGACTTCTTCGGCGAGATGGCGCTGCTGCACCGCGAGCCACGCACCGCGACCTGCCGTGCGGCAACACCCTGCGCGCTCTACGAGTTGCGTCGCGAGGAGTTCGACGCGCTGTGCGCCACGCGTCCGGAGATCCGTGCCCGGGTCGAGGCGGTCGACCGCGAGCGGCGTGAGAACCTGGTGCGACCCGGCTAGGCCCGGGACGGCCGCACGCGCTTCAGGTCAGGCTCAGTGGTGGGTGGCGAGGCGACGTCTCAGTGCCGCTGCGACGCGGTCGGTGAGCCGGTCTCTTCTTCGGCGTAATCGCGCGGGGGCATGACGGGCTCTGACGCCTCGGCTGAAGAGGCCGGCGTCCACGACGCACCGCCATTTTCACCGGTTGTCTCGGCATCGCTGTCGGGCGTGGGCATGTCTTGATCGCCCAGGGCCCTGGTGTCGCCGGTGTCGTTATCGCCGGTATCAGCGGTTGCCGCTACCGAGGTCGGTTTCGCCTGCTCGGTGGCTTCCTTACCCGTGTCCGGTTCGGCTTCTGCCATGGAAGGCGCGTGCTCGGTCGCGGGCGTGTCCTCTACGGGCTCTGCGGCACCCGGAGTTGCCGGATTCTCCGTGACTGGCGCGTCGATCAGCCGCGACTGGTCGAACGCCAGCGCGGTTTCAGCGGCGGCATTGTCACACAGCGCCCGGGCCCCCTCGCTGAGCTGCTGGTGTACGTCACGGTAACTCTCGGTGAGCTGGTTCACGGCGACCGCGGTCTTCGCGAAGTGTTCGCTGACGTCGCGCCGGTAGGCAGCGTGGTCGTCGCGGGCGCGGTCGAGTTCCTGTTGCAAGGCCACAGCACGCTGCTCAGAGTCGCCGAAGCGGCGGGCGAGCAGGTAGCCGGCAAGACCACCGACCGCGAGGCCAATCAGGGCAATGAGCCAGCTCAAGCGTCTCTCCTGGAGGGGTGGGTGCAGGCCTGAGTATACCAGCGGCCACCGCCAGCCTCGTCGCAGTTCAGCCGGCGCAACGCACGCGAAGGTTCGCCACCAGGGTGTCGAACGCACTGTGGGTTGCGGCGTCATCGGCGGGCAGGCGCAGGCGCAGCGTCACCGCCGGGGGGCCGCCGCCCGAGACCGGGTAGATGCCGATGCGTGCTCCCGGGTGGTCGCGGCTGAATGCCTCGACGTCGAGCGCGATGTCGCCCTCCATGACGGCCAGGGTTGCCTCGATGCTGACCGTCTCGACGTCGTTGCGCGGCAGCACTTCGGCGAGCACCGCCTCGGCCATCGGCTGGAGCATCTCGGGAAAACCGGGGAAGCCGAAGACATCGCCGCTGCGGAAGCCCGGCGCGCCCCCGACATTGGGCAACAGGCTGCAGCCCGCGGGCAGCTCGGCCATGCGTCGCCTCTGCGGCGTGTAACGCTCACCGTAGCGCTCGGCGAGGATCGCGTCGCATTCCGGATGCAGCTCCAGCCTGAGGCCCAGACCGGCGGCAACACCCTGTCGGGTGCAGTCGTCGTGGGTGCCGCCGATGCCGCCGGAGACCAGGATCGGTGCACAGCCGCGTGCGACCAGCGCGGCGATCCAGTGGGCGATGGCACCGAGGTCGTCCGGCAGGCTGAGTGCCAGTTCGGCCGGATGTCCAAGCGTCTGCAGGCGTGACAGCAGCCAGCGCTGGTTGCCGTTCTCGCGCTCGCCGTAGAGCAACTCGTCGCCCACCGTGACCACCGCGGGACGGGGTGTGGACAGCGTTGGCGGTGGCCGGGCGTTCATCGCTGCAAGCCTATCAGAGGGGGCGGCAGCCACGGGCCGGCAGGTCGGAGAGGCCCTTGCCCATATTGCGCCGCAACATCAATCTGGCGCTTAGTCCATGAAAAGTGGCTGAATTTCCATGTTGACCCGAGTTTCTGACGCGTACTAATGTGCATCTCCCGGTCGGCATGCTGCTTGGCCGTGGGTGACGTATGCGTCACGGTTGTATTTACGTTAACGTAAAGTGATAATCGTCGACCCTCGCGAAGAGGGCGTGGTAAAGAAATACAAGATTGCCGCGCCTGGCCTCGGCCAGGACGATCACCAGAGGAACAAGGCCAGCGATGTCTGCCAACTCCGCGGCGGCGACGAGTTCGCCCCAATTCGACACCATTCCGAAGCTGCTTATCCACCATGCGCAAGCGCGTGGCGATCGCCCGTCGATCCGTGAGAAGGATTTCGGCATCTGGCAGTCGTGGACCTGGAGCGAGGTGCGCGACGAGGTCATGTCCCTGGCCGGCGGCTTGGCGGCCATCGGCTTCGAGCCCGGCGACAAGCTGGCGATCGTCGGCGACAACCGTCCACAACTCTACTGGGCGATGGTCGCCGCGCAGGTTGCCGGTGGGGTCCCGGTGCCGGTCTACCAGGACTCGGTGGCCGAGGAGATGCAGTACATCTTCGATCACGCGGGCATCCGTTTCGCCGTGGTCGAGGACCAGGAGCAGGTCGACAAGCTGCTCGAGGTGAAGGAAGGCTGCGAGTCGCTGCAGAACATCATCTACGAAGAGACGCGTGGCCTGCGCGATTACGAACAGCCGTTCCTGCACTCGCTGTCCGATCTGCAGGCGAGTGGACGCGACTGGAACCGCGACCATGCCGGTGAGCTCGACAAGCGCATCGCCGATGCCGTGGGCGGCGACCTTGCGATCATGCTCTACACCTCCGGCACGACCGGCCGACCGAAGGGCGTCGAGCTCAGCCACGACAACCTGATCGTCACCGCGCGCAATGCTGCCGAGTTCGACGGCCTGACCGCGGACGAGGAAATGGTCTCCTACCTGCCGATGGCGTGGGTCGGCGACTGCATCTTCTCCCTGGCGCAAGCCCACGTCTGCGGGTTCTGCATCAATTGCCCGGAGAGTGGCGACACGGTCATGACCGACATGCGCGAGATCGGCCCGAGCTACTTCTTCGCGCCGCCGGCGATCTTCGAGAACCTGCTCACCAACGTCAGCATCCGCATCGAGGACGCCAGCTCGGTCAAGCAGTGGCTCTACAGGCACTACATCGACGTCGCACGGCGTGTCGGGGTGCGCATCCTCGAGGGCGACTCGGTCAGCGGCTGGGAGCGCTTCGAGTACTTTCTCGGATCGCTGCTGGTCTACGGTCCACTGAAAAACGTGCTCGGCTTCTCGAAGGTGCGTGTCGCCTACACGGCGGGTGAGGCGATCGGCCCCGAGATCTTCGATTTCTACCGTGGCCTTGGCATGAACATCAAGCAGCTCTATGGCCAGACCGAGGCCTCGGTGTTCATCACCATGCATCCCGATGGGCAGGTCAAGCCGGACACCGTCGGCGTTCCGGCGCCGGGCGTCGAGGTCAAGATCGCGGACAACGGCGAGGTGCTCTACCGCAGCCCCGGCGTTTTCGTGCGCTACCACAAGAACGACGAGGCGACCGCCGAGACCAAGACAGCCGACGGATGGGTGCTGACCGGCGATGCCGGCTACTTCGGCGATGACGGCCAGCTGCGCATCATCGACCGCGCCAAGGACGTCGGCAAGCTCAATGACGGCGCGATGTTCGCGCCCAAGTACCTCGAGAACAAGCTCAAGTTCTTCCCGCAGGTCAAGGAGGCCGTAACCTTCGGCCACGAGCGCGATTTTGTCGCCGCGTTCATCAACATCGATCTCGAGGCGGTCGGCAACTGGGCCGAGCGCCAGGGCATCGCCTACGGTGGTTACACCGATCTCGCTGGTCGGCGCGAGGTGTACGACCAGATCCAGGAGTGCATAGAGAAGGTCAATGTCGACATCGCCGAGGACCCGCACCTGTCCGGTTCGCAGATTCAGCGCTTCCTGATTCTGCACAAGGAACTCGACGCCGACGACGGCGAACTCACACGCACGCGCAAGGTGCGCCGGCGCATCATCGCCGAGCGTTACGGCGACCTGATCGAGGCGCTCTACGACGGACGTGACGAGGTGCACGTCGAGGCCGAGGTCACGTTCGAGGACGGCCGCAAGGGCAAGATCGTCGCCGACCTCGCCATCCGTGACGCCAAGGTCACCCCGGTGCAGTCCGCGGCCGCTTGATGGAGAGTGCTGCACAGATGAGCCACGGCAAGAAGATCGGCGACATTGTCCTCGCTGTAGAGAACATCAGCCTCTCGTTCGGTGGCGTGCGCGCGCTGTCCGACATCAGCTTCCAGGTGCGTGAACACCAGGTGCTGTCAATCATCGGACCGAATGGCGCGGGCAAGAGCTCGATGCTCAACGTCATCAATGGCTTCTACCATCCGCAGGAAGGGCTCATCACCTACCGTGGGGTGACCCGGAAGCAGATGAAGCCGCACGAGGCGGCTCGCCAGGGTATCGCCCGGACTTTCCAGAACATCGCGTTGTTCAAGGGTATGAGCACGCTCGACAACATCATGACCGGGCGCAACACCATCATGAAGAGCGGCCTGTTGTGGCAGGCGCTGCGAATCGGTCCGGCGCTGAATGAGGAGCTCGCGCACCGCGAGCGGGTCGAGCAGATCATCGATTTTCTCGAGATCGAGCATATCCGCAAGACCCCCGTTGGCAAGCTGCCCTACGGCCTGCAGAAGCGCGTCGAACTCGGCCGTGCGCTGGCTGCCGAGCCGAGCATGCTCCTGCTCGACGAGCCGATGGCAGGCATGAACATCGAGGAGAAGCAGGACATGAGCCGCTTCATCCTCGACGTCAACAACGAGTTCGGCACCACCATCGTGCTGATCGAGCACGACATGGGTGTCGTCATGGATATTTCCGACCATGTCGTGGTGCTCGACTACGGCAAGAAGATCGGTGACGGGCTGCCCGACGAGGTGCGCAACAACCAGGACGTGATCGACGCCTACCTCGGCGTCAGCCACGACTGACGCGGAGGACGAGATGGACTGGTTGTTCTTTACCGAGATCGTGATCAGCGGCCTGATGGCCGGTGTCATGTATTCCCTCGTCGCGCTCGGCTTCGTGCTGATCTTCAAGGCCTCGGGCATCTTCAACTTCGCGCAGGGCGTGCTGGCGCTGTTCGCGGCGCTTGCGCTGTACGACTTCCTCGCCCCCGAGGGGTGGTTCAACCAGCTCTTTGGCTTCACGCTGCCGGTGCCGTTGGCGATCCTCGCGACCGCGGGCGTGATGGTCATCGTCGCGTGGCTGATCGAACGCCTGGTGCTGCGCCACCTGGTCAACCAGGAGGGGATCATCCTGTTCATGGCGACCATCGGCCTCGCCTATGTGCTGGAGGGTGTCGGTGACATCCTGTTCGGCTCCGACGTCAAGCCGCTCGACATCGGCATTCCCCAGGGTGCTCACGACTACCTGCTCGATACCTATGGGCTGTACATTGAAAAGCTGGAGATCTTCGCTGCCGCCACCGCGGCCGTGATGGTTGCGGTCCTGGCCGTGTTCTTCCAGTACACGCGCATCGGCCGTGCGCTGCGCGCGGTCGCCGACGACCACCAGGCGGCGCTGTCGGTCGGCATTTCGCTGCGCACCATCTGGGTCATCGTCTGGGCGGTGGCCGGTTTTGTCGCGCTGGTCGCCGGGATCATGTGGGGCAGCAAATCGGGCGTGCAGTTCTCGCTGTCGCTGATCGCGCTCAAGGCGCTGCCGGTGCTGATCCTCGGCGGCTTCACCTCGGTGCCCGGCG
This sequence comes from Gammaproteobacteria bacterium, assembly GCA_009937385.1. Taxonomy (GTDB): domain Bacteria; phylum Pseudomonadota; class Gammaproteobacteria; order QNFN01; family QNFN01; genus QNFN01. The sequence goes on from JAACFL010000010.1 coordinate 24,098, forward strand.
CCATCATTGGTGGCCTGATCATCGGTGTCGGCGAGAAACTGGCCGAGATCTACATCGGCCCCTTCGTCGGCGGTGCCATCGAGAACTGGTTCGCCTACATGCTGGCGCTGGCGTTCCTGCTGTTCCGGCCGCAGGGGTTGTTCGGCGAAAAGATCATCGAGAGGGTCTGACGAAGTGTTCTACCGCGAAACCGGCCAGTTCAAGACCAGCTACACGGCCGACGAGGCGATCTTCCCGATCGCCCAGGATCGCTGGTTCATCTTTGGCGTGATAGCGATCGCCGTGTTCGTCGTACCGTTCCTGATCGACGACTACGGTGCCAACGCGGTGCTGCTGCCGTTCCTGGCCTATGCGCTCGCCGCGATCGGGCTGAACATCCTGACCGGGTACTGCGGCCAGGTGTCGCTCGGCACGGGTGGCTTCATGGCGGTGGGCGCCTACTCCACCTACAAGCTGGTCACCGCCTATCCCGACCTGAACCTGATCGTGATCGTGATCCTTTCGGGGTTGATCACCGCGGCGGTTGGTGTGCTGTTCGGCTTGCCGTCGCTGCGCATCAAGGGCTTCTACCTGGCGGTGGCGACGCTCGCTGCACAGTTCTTCCTCGTGTGGATGTTCAATAAGTTCGACTGGTTTTGTAACAACTGCGCGACCGGGCAGATCACCATGCCGACCGTCGACATGTTCGGCCTGCAGATCACCGGACCCGGAGCCGACCCGGCGACCCGTTACCTGTTCTGCCTCGGCATTGTCGCGGTGTTCGCGCTGCTCGCGAAGAACATCGTGCGTGGGCGTATCGGCCGCGAGTGGATGGCGATCCGGGACATGGACATCGCCGCAGAGATCATTGGCATCCGCCCGCTGCAGGCCAAGCTCTCGGCGTTCGCGGTCAGCTCGTTCTACGTCGGCATGGCCGGCTCGCTCTATTTCGGCGTCTGGCTCAGCTCGGCGGAGCCGGGTGAGGCGTTCGATATCAACCAGTCGTTCCTGGTGCTGTTCATGGTCATCATCGGTGGTCTTGGCAGCATCATGGGCAGCTTTCTTGGCGCCGCGTTCATCGTGCTGATGCCGCTGGTGCTGAAGAATTTCATGGTCGACGGGCTGAATATCGCGGTGGTTACCGCGAAGCACGTCGAAATTACACTGATGGGCGTGCTCATCATCTTCTTCCTGATCGTCGAACCGCACGGACTCGCGCGGCTCTGGCAGATCGCGAAGGAAAAGCTCCGGCTTTGGCCGTTCCCGCACTGACGGCGGGATACCGGGGCGGCCTTCCCGATGGGGAAAGCAAGACGGCATACACCACCTGTAGAGGAGAGAGAGACAGAATGAAATTCGCGAAACTTATAAAGGTCGCTCTGGCAGCCGCGGTGGTCGCGCCGATGCTGTCAGCGACCGCCTACGCCGAGCTGAAGATTCCCTCGCTCGATTACCGTACTGGAGCGTACGCCCCGAATGGCATTCCGTTCGCCAACGGCTTCAGCGATTACCTGACGCTGCTCAACGAGCGTGACGGTGGCATCGGTGGCGTGATGATCGATAATCCGACATGCGAGACCGCCTACAACACCAAGCAGGGCGTCGAGTGCTACGAGAAGCTCAAGGACGGCGCGCTGTCGTTCCAGCCGCTGTCGACCGGCATCACCTACCAGCTGATTCCGCGCACCACCGTCGACAAGGTGCCGGTGTTCTCGATGGGCTACGGTCGTACCTCGGCCGCGAACGGCAAGGTCTTCCCGTACGTCTTCAACTTCCCGGCCACCTACTGGAGCCAGGCGACGGTGCTGGTGCAGTACATCGCCGACCAGCTCGGCGGCATGGACAAGCTGAAGGGCCAGAAGATCGCGCTCGTATATCACAACTCGGCCTACGGCAAGGAGCCGATCCGTACCCTCGAGAGCATGGCTTCGAAGTACGGCTTCGAGTTCATGCCGCTGCCGGTCGACCATCCCGGGCAGGAGCAGAAGGCCACCTGGCTGCAGATCCGCCGTGAGAAGCCTGACTGGGTGCTGATGTGGGGCTGGGGCGTCATGAACCAGGTCGCCATCAAGGAGGCCGCATCGATCCGCTTCCCGATGGACCACTTCATCGGTGTCTGGTGGTCGGGTTCCGAGAACGACGTGCTGCCGGCCGGCGATGCCGCCAACGGCTACCTCTCGGGCGCATTCCACGCACCGGGTGACGACTTCCAGGTCCACGCCGACATCAAGAAGTATGTCTACGGCAAGGGCAAGGGCAAGGGTGACCTCGACCGCGTCGGCGAAGTGCTCTACAACCGCGGCATGGTCGCGGCGATGTGGACCACCGAGGCGATTCGCAATGCGCAGAAGATCCACAACACCAAGAACGTCAC
>JAACFL010000147.1 GCA_009937385.1 Gammaproteobacteria bacterium
CGGTTGCAGCCGTGCGGGCACCACCACCAGTCGGCGGAATCGTCCTCGTGCGGCAACCCGAGACGATCGGCCGTGATCTCCCAGCGGGTGCAGCAGGTGATGCACTCGGCGACCAGCCTCGACGGGGTGTGGTCGACCAGGCGGATGCCCTGCGCGGCGAGCCGCTGGTGGAATCTCGGGTCGTCGGGATCGATCACGGGCGAACTCCTCAATCATTCGATAGTCGGAGCTTAGCAACTGCATACGCAGGTGCCTGGCATCTGAACGCACGCTATGCTCGAGCCTCATGGAACCCCATCCGCGCATGAACTACTGCAGCCATTGCGGCGCCGACGTCAGCGTCCGCGTCCCCGACGGCGACACCCTGCCACGCCACGTCTGCGATGGCTGCGGCCGCATCCACTACTCCAACCCAAAAATGGTGGTCGGCTGCATCGCTGAGTGGGAGGAGAAGATCCTGCTGTGCCGCCGTGGCATCGAGCCGCGCCACGGACTTTGGACCATCCCGGCGGGATTCATGGAGAACCGGGAGACCACCGAACAGGCCGCCGCGCGCGAGACGATGGAAGAGGCCATGGCGCAGGTCACCGACCTGGTGCCCTACGGTCTCTACGACCTCCCGCAGATCAGCCAGGTCTACCTCGTCTACCGCGCGCGCATGGCGTCACCCGATCACGGTCCTGGCCACGAGTCGCTCGAGAGCGAACTGGTCGATCCGGCCGACATCCCCTGGGACGATCTGGCCTTCCCGGTCATCGAGGAGACGCTGCGGCGCTACATCGAGGACCGCGAGTCGGGCCACTTCCCGCTGCACACCGGGGTGCTAGTGCGACGGTTGGGGTAATCATCCAGAGCCACGCCATGGATCTGCAGGAGCGGCCCCCAGGCCGTGGCTCTCAGGGCGCCCAGGAATCAAGGCGCGCACACCGCCGTCAGCAGGTAGAGCCAGACCGACACCAGCACCACGGCGCCGAAACCGAAGTGCAGCGCCAGCAACGCCGCGAGCACCGCACCGACCACCGATGCACAGCCGTTGATGCCCCAGGCCCATGGGAGCGCCTCGGGTGCGTGGGCCGCGACGCGACGCAGTCCGAGTGGCAGCGGCAACCCCATGCAGAAACCGAGCGGCGCGATCACTGCTAGGGCCACGGCGATGCGCGCCGCGTCGGGCCAGGCGAGCAGCGTCTCGAACAGCCCCGGCAGCAGCATCAGGTAGCCCAGCCCGAGCAGCGCGATGCCGACCAGCGCGCCGTGACGCACCGTCATCTCACGCCGCCACGCGAGCAGGCGCTCGACCGCGAGGCTGCCGATCCCGGCCGAGACCAGGAACCCGGCCAGCGCCACCGCGACAGCGCGCACCGGGTGGCCGAGGAACAGCACCAGCTTCTGGATGAATGCCATCTCGAGCCCCATGAACGCGAGGCCGATGGCGCCGAAGTAAGCGAACACCGTCCAGCGGCGCGCCGGCTCCGTGCCCTGGTGATGACGGCGCAGCGCACGCAGCGGCAGCAGGATCAACAGCGCACCAAGCAGCAGCGCCTGCAGCAGCGCGGCGAGCAGCAGCGGGTAGCCCCAGTCGACCAGCGCCAGCCCCCCTGCCCCACGCTTGCTGAACAGCTCGGGCAGCGTGCCGAGACGCAGGAACTGGAAGAAGTGCGGTCGATCGTCGGTGGCCGGCGAGATGTCGAACTTGTAGGCGTCGACGAACCCGGCCGCATCCTCACCGAGCAGCTCGCGGGCACCGTCATGGAAGGCCGGGGTGTCGAGGACGTTGAAACGGTTGGCCTCGTCACGCGCCATGCCCGGAAGCCAGGCGAGATCGAAGGCGTGCCCGGAGGCGAAACGGCGCACCTCGGCGAGCTGTCCGGGTGAGAATGGCGTCTCTGCGACCAGCAGCGTATGGGTCTTCCAGCCTCGCAGCAGCACGACGTGGTCCGCGGGCCGGTCGATACCGGAGGCCTCCAGCGTGGCGCGCGCGGTGGCGACCAGTTTCATGCTGTCGCGCGGCGGCAGGCGGTTCCAGCGCGTGATCGCCAGCAGTCCACCGTCATCCAGACGATCGAGGTAACGACCGAACGCCTCGACGGTATAGAGGTAGTTCTCGTCCAGGGCGTGCAGCCCGGCCGCGGCCGCGCCGAAGCCGTCGACCAGTGCGACCTGCACCAGGTCGTAGTGCACCTGGTTGCGCGCGACGAAGGCACGTGCCTCGTCAACGTGCAGCCGCACCCCGGGCTGGGCGTAGAGGTCCCCGACGAAATCGGCGAACGGCTGGGTCATCAGCTCGGCGACCAGCGGGTTGAGTTCCACGGCGTCGACCGCGACGGCACCGTGCCAGAGCGCACGCAGCACCTCGGTGCCGCTGCCCGCACCGAGCACCAGCACGCGCGGGGCGTCGAGCAGAGCGTAGGGCAACGCCTCGGGCGTGTCGCCGAGGTAGGCGAACGGCCTGATGTCGTATTGGAAGCGGTTGATCGCGGAAGGCCCGTTGCCGTCGACGAACAGCGCCATCTGCTCGGGCAGGTGGGCCTTCGAGGTCAGGCTCAGCCCCGGCGCGTGGCGCAACGGCACCTGCGGAGACGCGACGACGGTCACCAGGCCGAGTGGCCCGCTGCGCTCCGCGACGACGTGGGTGCCGGGCACGCGCAGCATCTCGCTGAGCGCCTTGTACTGGGAGATCTCCAGGTCGCCGAGGTCGCGTGGCAGCCCGGGCAGCAGCAGCGGCAGCAGGAACGCGGCCACCAGCCAACGGATGCGCAGCGTGCAGGCGAGCGCACCGACACCGGCGGCGATCGCGCCGATCGCGGCGACCACCAGCAGCGCTGGCCAGGGCGGCATCACCTCGAGCAGCACCACGCTGCCCAGCGCACCGAGGCCGGAGCCGGCCAGGTCGGCACCGTAGAGCCGGTGGACCGGCGCGCCCGGGCGCGCCAGCGCCAGGCAGAGCGCCGTGGCCGCGAACAGGAACGGCAGCGCCAGCAGCAGGTAGAGCACGCCCAGCAGCAACCACTGGCGTGGGCTCCAGAGCAGCTCCAGCGCGTCGACCGGCACCAGCTGCGCGAGTTGGAACGCGATCGGCGCACCGACCGCGAAGGCCATCGCCGCGCTCGGGAAGGCCCACTCGAAACGACGCAGCAGCGGCTCCCTGAACAGCGCGACCAACGTGCCGCTGGCGCCGAAACCGAGCAGGGCGAGGCTGATCACCATGTAGGCGAAGTGGTGCCACTGCAGGATCGCGAACAGCCGCACCAGCAGCACCTCGTAGGCGAGCGCGGCGCCCGCGAGCAGCCCCACCGCGAATGCCAGCGTCCAGCCACCGTGTGCTCGCTCGCTCAGCAACAGGTGGCGCATCGCACGATCCTCAGTGGCCGCCGGTCAGCGGCACGAAACGCACCGGAAGCAGCTGACGTACCGTGGGCGTCCCGTCAGCCGACTTCTCGACCAGCATCAGGTGCTGGGTGTGGAAACGGCTGCCGATCGGGATCACCATGCGCCCACCCGGGCGCAGCTGCTCGACCAGAGGCGGTGGGATGTAGCTCGCCGCGGCGGTGACGATGACGGCGTCGAACGGGCCCTCGCCAGGCCAGCCGTAGTAACCGTCGCCGTGGCGCACCGTGACGCGGTCGTAGCCGAGGCTCGCCAGGCGCGCCCTCGCCTCGACCGCGAGCGGCTCGACGATCTCCAGCGTGAACACCGTGACATCGAGCTCGGCGAGCACCGCGGCCTGGTAGCCTGAACCGGTGCCGACCTCGAGCACGCGGTCGCCCGACCCGACCCGCAGCAGGTCGGTCATCAACGCGACGATGAACGGCTGGGAAATGGTCTGGCCGTGGCCGATCGGCAGGGGCCGGTTGGCGTAGGCCGCGTCACGCACCTCGGTGGGCACGAACCGGTGGCGCTCGGTGTGGCCGAGCGCGGCGAGCGTCTCGGGGGTGAACGGACGATCGCCGTAACGCGCCTGGGTCGCGACGACCTCGTCGATCATCGCGGCGCGGCGCTCGGCTTCGTCCGCCGAGGCCACGCCGAGCAGCAGCAGGCAGCTGAGCGCCAACTGCCCGGCCCATGCACTGGCTGACCAACCCGGCTCCTTCATCCCTCGCGTCCCTTGCAAGGCATGGCAGATCCCTGCCTTCACTATGGCACAGGCGGGTCGATCGGGCCGGTGGACGCTGATCTTCTGTCGGGCTGAAGCCCGACCCACAGGTGTGCTCTGAACCCTCTTCGTGGGTCGGACTTCAGTCCGACACCAGAGACAGGTCGGGACAGGGCACGAGGTGCCGACGTTGCGACGGAAGTCGTCAGGCTGAAGCCTGACCCACAGGGGGCTAGCGCTTCATGCCTTTGTAGGTCGGACTTCAGTCCGACATCCAGAGCGGCCTCGTCCTGTCGGGCCGAAGCCTGACCTGCAGGATCGCATCGGAGGGGATGTTGTCGGGCTGAAGCCCGACCCACAGGGCCGTTCTTGGTGGGCCGGACTTCAGTCCGACATCGATGGCCGTGAACGGGCGTTGCCGTCAGCGCACCGAGTTGTAGTCCTGCGCGAACTGGTCGACCATGCTCTCGATGCGGTCACGCAGCTCGCTGAAGCGGTTCACCTCGCCGATCCAGCTGTTGCGCCACGCCGCGCCGATGAAGCGCACCGCCGGGTCGCGGACCAGCGACACCGACTCGCGCAGCTCCACGGTCACGTGGCAGATCTGGCGCCCACCGCTACCGGGTCGGCAGATCGGCGTGACCTGCAGCAGCGGGTCGACGACGCCGGTGCCGGCCAGCGGCTGGGCGCGGCCGCGGCGCAGCAGCAGCCGGGTGCCGCGCAGGCGGCGGTCGATGTCATCGTAGATATCGCGCGAGTAGAGCCCCTCGGCCTCCATTGCCGGGGTGACGCCGATCACCGAGGTCTCGATGGTGGTCAGGCCACGGAAGATCTGTACCGGGGTCTCCTGCGCCCCCGCGGCGAGCGGGACGAGCAGCAGGAGCGTGGCGGCGAACAGGGCGGGCATCGGCTTCATGGGTCTCTCCGGGAGGGCCGGCGTCACAGGTCGCGACGCCCGGCGAAGGCGTGGGACAGCGTGCCGCTGTCGACGTACTCGAGCTCGCCGCCGAGCGGGATGCCGTGGGCGAGGCGCGTGGCGCGCACGCCGCGGGCGTGGGCGAGGTCGGCGATGTACTGTGCGGTCGCCTCGCCCTCGACGGTGGTGTTGGTGGCCAGGATCACCTCCTGGACCTCACCCGCGGCGAGCCGTTCGTCGAGCAGGCCGAGGCCGAGCTCGTCGGGACCGATGCCGTCGAGCGGCGACAGGTGGCCCATCAGCACGAAGTAATGACCGCGATACCCGGCCGCTTGCTCGATCGAGAGGATGTCGGCCGGGGTCTCGAGCACACAGAGCTGGGTGGCGTCACGGCGCGGGTCGGCGCAGATGGCGCAGGTCTCGCTCTCGCTCAGCGTGCGGCAGGTGCCGCAGTGGCCGACCTTGTCGAGCGCCTCGGTCAGCGCGTCGACCAGGCGACGCCCGCCGTCACGCTCCCGCTCGAGCAGGTGGAACGCCATGCGTTGCGCCGACTTGGGGCCGACACCGGGCAAGCAGCGCAGGGCCTCGATCAGCCCGGCGATCAGCGGCGACAGGCCGCCGGCCATCAGAACGGCAGCTTCATGCCCGGCGGCAGGTTCATGCCTCCGGCGACCCCGGCCATCTTCTCCTGGGTCGCCTGCTCGACCTTGCGCGCGGCATCGTTGACCGCGGCGGCGACCAGGTCCTCGATCATCTCGCGGTCGCCCTCCTCGAACAGCGCCGGGTCGATCGCCACGCGACGCGCTTCGTGGCGCCCGGTCATGGTCACGCTGACCATGCCACCGCCCGCCTCGCCGGTCACCTCGACCTGGGCGATCTCCTCCTGCGCCTTCTGCAGGTTGGCCTGCATCTCCTGCGCCTGCTTCATCAGGTTGCCAAGTCCGCCTTTCATCGCATGCTCCGTGGTATTGGCTGTGTGCTCGCCCGAATTTCGTGTTGC
>JAACFL010000148.1 GCA_009937385.1 Gammaproteobacteria bacterium
CTGAAGGGCGCCGGACTGCCCGAGTCGCTGAAGGCGAACATCGAGCACCCGCGCTGGGACGAGGTCGCCGCGCGCTGCCTCAACTGCGGCAACTGCACCCAGGCCTGCCCGACCTGCTTCTGCATGGCCGTCGAGGACCATCCCGGGCTCGACGGCAGCTCGGCGACCCGCTCACGGCGCTGGGACTCCTGTTTCAATCCGGCGCACTCCTATGTCGCCGGCGGCGTGATCCGCAACTCAACACGCAGCCGCTACCGCCAGTGGCTGACCCACAAGCTCGCCACCTGGCACGACCAGTTCGGCCACTCGGGCTGCGTCGGCTGCGGCCGCTGCATCACCTGGTGCCCGGTCGGCATCGACCTCACCGAAGAGGCCAATGCCATACGGCAGGGCGCCTGAGGAGTAAGGCATGGAAACACTCAAGCCCATCGACGAACTGCTCGACGAGCACCCGTTCTTCGCCGGCATGGAGGATGGACCGCGCAAGTTCATCGCCGGCTGCGGCCGCAACGAGGTGTTCCACGCCGGCGACTACCTGTTCCGCGAGGGTGACCCGGCCGACCGGTTCTTCCTGATCCGCCACGGCAGCGTCGCCCTGGAGCTGCACGTGCCCGGACGGGAGCCGCTGGTGGTCGACACGCTGCAGAGCGGCGAGATCGCCGGCTGGTCGTGGCTGCTGCCACCGCACAAGTGGGCCAACGACGCCCGCGCGACGACCCTGGTGCGCGCCATCAGCCTCGACGGCACCTGCCTGCGCGGCAAGTGCGAGGAAGACCATTCGGTCGGCTACGAGGTGTTCAAGCGCTTCATCCCGGTGATCGCCGGTCGGCTGAGCGCGGTGCGCATGCAGCTGATGGACGTCTACGGCACCCCGCAGAAGAAGCGCTGACCATGGAGGCCAACGCCCAAGAACTGCCGGCGACCATGCTGCCACGGCCGTTCCGCATCACCCGCGTGCGGCGCGAGCTGAGCGACGTCTTTACCTGGGAACTGGAGCCGGCCGACGGTGGCGCGCCGCTGACCTACGCACCGGGCCAGTTCAACATGCTCTACCTCGACGGTATTGGCGAGGTGCCGATCAGCATCAGCGGCGACCCGACCGGTGAGTGGCTGGTGCACACCATCCGCGCTGTCGGCGCGGTCACCGATCTGCTGCAGAAGCTGCGCAAGGGCGACGAGATCGGCCTGCGTGGCCCATTCGGCGTCGGCTGGCCGGTCGTCGAGGCCGAGGGCAGCGACGTGCTGATCGTCGCGGGCGGCCTGGGCCTCGCCCCACTGCGTCCTGCGATCTACCACGTCCTCGCCAACCGCGCGCGCTACGGCAGCGTCGGCATCTACTACGGCGCGCGCACCCCGGCCGACCTGCTGTTCCGCAAGGAGCTCGAGCGCTGGCGCGGCCGCTTCGATCTCTACGTCGAGGCCACCGTCGACGCCGCCGACACCACCTGGGCCGGCCGCGTCGGTGTGGTGCCGAAGCTGATCGATCGGCAGGTGCACCGCTTCGACCCGGAGAGCAGTGTCGCGCTGATCTGTGGCCCGGAAGTGATGATGCGCTTCACGGTCGCGAAGCTGCGGGAGTGCGGCGTGCCGGACGCCCAGCAGTACGTCTCGATGGAGCGCAACATGCACTGTGCGGTCGGCCTGTGCGGCCACTGCCAGCTCGGTCCCGAGTTCATCTGCAAGGACGGCCCGGTGTTCCCGTTCGACCGCATCGCACCGGTATTCCACGCCCGGGAGCTTTGACCATGGCCAAGCCGCGCAAGCCGAAACTCGCCGTCTGGAAGTTCGCCTCCTGCGATGGCTGCCAACTGAGCCTGCTCGACTGCGAGGACGAGCTGCTCGCGGTCGCCGGCGCCGTCGACATCGCCTACTTCCCCGAGGCGACACGCGCCGTGCTGCCCGGCCCCTACGACGTCTCGCTGGTCGAGGGCTCCGTGACCAGCGCTCACGACGCCAAGCGCATCCAGGCGGTACGCAAGCAGTCGAAACTCCTCGTCACCATCGGTGCCTGTGCCACCAGCGGTGGCATCCAGGCGCTGCGCAACGTCGCCGACGTCGCCGACTACGCGCGCACCGTCTACGCCCATCCCGAATACCTCGACGCGCTCGCCACCTCGACACCGATCGCCGATCACGTCACGGTCGACCTCGAGCTGCGTGGCTGCCCGATCGACAAGCACCAGTTGCTCTCCACCGTCGCCTCGCTGCTGCGCGGACGCGCCCCGGTGCTGCCGGACCACAGCGTCTGCGAGGAGTGCAAACGCCATGGCAACACCTGCGTCACCGTCGCCCACGGCACGCCGTGCCTGGGCCCGGTCACGCTGGCCGGCTGCGGCGCGCTGTGCCCAAAACACCAGCGCGGCTGCTACGGCTGCTTCGGCCCGGCGCCGACCGCCAACCCTGGAGCGCTCTCCGCGCGGCTCGCCGAGCTCGGCCAGTCGAACGAACAGATCGTGCGCCTTTACCGCGGTTTCAATGCCAACGCGCCCGCCTTCCGCGACGAAAGTGCGCGCCTCGCAGGAGAGGCGCCATGAGCCGCCGCACCATCGCCGTGGACACCCTGGCGCGCGTCGAGGGCGAGGGTGCGCTCGACCTGGTGATCCGGGGCGACCGGGTCGAGAAGGCCGATTTCCGCATCTTCGAGCCGCCGCGCTTCTTCGAGGCCTTCCTGCGTGGCCGCGACTTCCGCGAGGCACCGGACATCACCGCGCGCATCTGCGGCATCTGCCCGGTCGCCTACCTGATGGGCGCGTGCCACGCGATGGAGTCGATCTGCGGCGTGAACGTCGACGGCGGCCTGCGCGAGCTGCGCCGGCTGCTCTACTGCGGCGAGTGGATCGAGTCGCACGTGCTGCACATGTTCATGCTCCATCTGCCAGATTTCCTCGGCTACGAGGACTCGATCGCCATGGCGAAGGAGCATGGCGAGCTGGTGCAGCGTGGCCTGCGCATGAAGAAGATCGGCAACGCGCTGATGACGCTCACCGGCGGACGGGAGATCCACCCGGTCAACGTCAAGGTCGGGGGGTTCTACCGCCTGCCCGAGAAGAGCGAACTGGCCGCCTTCGTCGACGACCTCGCCTGGGGCCTCGAGGCCGCCGAGCAGACCGTCGCCGACCTCGCGAAGCTCGACTTCCCCGAGTTCGAGCACGACTACCACTTCCTCGCCCTGCGCCACCCCGACGAGTACGCCATCACCGAGGGCCGGCTGGTCTCGAACAAGGGCGTGGACGTCTCGATTCCGGAATACGACGACATCCTGACCGAGCACCACGTCGCGCACTCGAACTCCCTGCAGAGCGAGTTCCTCGACGGCGAGCGCGCCCACCTCGGCCCCCTCGCCCGCCTCGCGATCAACTCCGACCGTTTGACGCCCCGCGCGCTAAAGGCCGCCGAGTCGGTCGGCCTGGTCGGCGGCTCTAAGAATCCGTTCCGCAGTCTGCTCGCGCGCGCCGTGGAGACGGTGTTCGCATTCGAGGAATCGCTGCGCATCGTCGAGAGCTGGCAGCGCCCCGACGCGCCGGCGGTCGACGTGACACCGCGCGCCGGCACCGGTTCCGGTTGCACCGAGGCGCCGCGTGGACTCTGCTACCACCGCTACTCGCTCGACGACGAGGGCCTGATCACCGACGCCAAGATCGTCGCACCCACCTCGGTCAACCAGCGCATCATCGAGTCGGACCTGATGCACGTCGCGCAGGCCAACCTCGACCTCGACGACGAGGCGCTGAAATGGCGCTGCGAGCAGGCGATCCGCAACTACGACCCCTGCATCTCCTGCTCCGCCCACTTCCTGAAGCTCACCATCGACCGCGGGTAAGACGGACGTTTCATTGCCGGTCGCACTGCAACATGTGACCCCACCTACAAAGGAAATGGGTCCAGTGCCCCCCGGGGCAGCAACCCGCGTCACGGTGTGACACATCCTTTACACACCCCCCTGCTGATCGGTGCCGGCAACCGCTGGCGGCGTGACGACGGCGTCGGCGCGTGGCTGGTCGAGAGGCTCGGAGTCCGGCTGGGCACGGCCGTCGAGACGCGGCTGCTCTCCGGTGAGGGCGCCGGGCTGATCGACGCCTGGCAGGGCCACGCGACGGTCTGGCTGTTCGACGCCGCCGCACCCTCCGGCCGGCCCGGTCGGGTCACCAGGATCGCGGCCCATGCGCAGCCCGTGCCGGCCGAGCTCTGCCATCACTCGACCCACCGTTTCGGCGTCGGCGAGGCGATCGAGATGGCGCGCGTGCTCGGGCAGCTCCCGGAGCGACTGGAGCTGGTCGCGGTCGAAGGTCTCGATTTCGGCGAGGGCGAAGGGCTGAGCGAGGTCCTCGAACGGGCGGCCGAGATGCAGCTCGACGAACTCGAGGCGCTGCTGCGCGGGGCGGTATGACCCGGCGGACCGGTTACTGGTCGAAGTAGGCGTCGAGCTCCGGCTGCAGCCTGCGCACGGTGGCCACGTCCTCGGGCGGCGCGCTGGTCATGGCACGCATCGACGCCATCGACTGCGCCATCATCGCCAGCATCTGCTGCTTCTGATCCGGACTCATGTTGCTCGCCTCGATCTCGGCGCGCGCCCGCGCGATCTCGGCCTCGGCATCGGGCTGCTCGTCGGCGAACTTGAGTGCCATGTAGGCGTTGACGACGCGTTGTGCGACCGCGGTCCACTCCTCGACGGTCTCGAAGCCGTTGCGACGCAGGATCGCCATCGCCTTGTCGATGTCGGCCTGGCTGCCGGCGAAGGCGCGCAGGTCGGTGCTCGGGCCCTGCTCCTGGCCGGCCTGGCCGAAGGTCGCTTCGAGCTCCTGGATCGCGCCGAGCGTGCCGCGCACCTGCGCCTCGGTGAGTCCGGCCGCCAGCAGCGGCGCCCCGGTGAACAGGATCATCAGCAGCAACGGAAGCAGCAGGCGTCGCGGAATCATCGGTTCACATCCCGGCAGCTCGAATGCGTACCAGTATGGTTCGCGACCCGCGCCTTGTCGCGCCCGTCCACAAACACGCCGCGAGCTGGTATAGGTACGCCCATACAGACGGGAACCGAACCACCATGTGGCCCGACACGCGCCTTCTCGACCTCCTCGGCCTCGACCTGCCGATCATCCAGGCCCCGATGGCCGGGGCCAACGACGCGGCCATGGCCATCGCGGTCAGCTCGGCCGGCGGCCTCGGCTCGCTGCCCTGCGCGATGCTCGATTACGGTGAGATCGAGCGCGGGGTGGCGCGCATCCGTGCCGCCACCGACAGGCCGTTCAATCTCAACTTCTTCTGCCATGCCCCGGCGCCAGCCGATCCGGCGCGCGAGGCGGCATGGCGGACCCGGCTGGCGCCCTACTACGCCGAGTACGGGCTCGATCCCGGGAACGTCGCGCCCGCCCCGGTGCGCGCACCCTTCGACGACAGCCTCTGCGCGCTGGTCGAAACATTGCGACCGCCGGTGGTGAGTTTCCACTTCGGCCTGCCCGACGCCCCGCTGCTCGAGCGGGTCAAGGCCACCGGCTGCGTGGTACTGAGCTCCGCGACCACGGTCGCCGAGGCGCGCTGGCTCGAGGCGCACGGCTGCGACGCGGTCATCGCGCAGGGTGTCGAGGCCGGAGGCCATCGCGGCATGTTCCTCGACGATCGGCCGGCCACCCAGGTTGGCACGCTGGCCCTGGTGCCGCAGGCGGTCGACGCGGTCGACATCCCGGTGATCGCGGCCGGTGGCATCGGCGACGGCCGTGGCATCGCCGCGGCATTCGCACTCGGCGCGAGCGGTGTGCAGCTCGGAACCGCCTACCTGCGCAGCACCGAGTCCCTGGTCAGCGACCTGCACCGCAAGGCGCTGGCCGCGGCGACCGACGACGCGACGGCGCTGACCAACCTCTTCTCCGGGCGGCCGGCACGCGGCATCGTCAACCGGGTGATGCGCGAGATCGGGCCACTCTCGCCCGACACGCCACCGTTCCCGACCGCCGGTGCGGCACTGATGCCGCTGAAGGTTCACGC
>JAACFL010000011.1 GCA_009937385.1 Gammaproteobacteria bacterium
CGGCTGCGCGACTTCCCGATGCTCGATCGCCGCCTGCTGCGCGTCGGCGTGCGCTACGGTGCGCGACTGCGCGCCAGCCTGGACGTCGAGGCGCTGCCGCTCCCGCTGCGGCCGGTGGCCTACCTGAGCAGCGCCTGGGACCTGACCAGCGAATGGCACGACTGGCTACTCACGCCCTGAAGCGCATCGCCTCCGGCCCGCTGCCCGCGATCACGCTGGTGGTGCTGCTGCTGGTGTCGCTGTTCATGATGAGCGAGTCGACGCAGAACTCGGCGCAGTTCGGCCGCCTCTACGTCTGGCTGCTCGGTTTCAACATCGCCGGCCTGGTGGTGCTGGTCGGCCTGATCCTGGCCAACCTGCTGCGCCTCGCCCGGCAGGTGCGCCACCAGACCGCCGGCGCCCGGCTCAGCCTGCGCCTGGTGCTGATCTTCAGCGTGCTCGCGCTGGCCCCGGTCAGCCTGCTCTACTACTTCTCGCTGCAGTTCCTGCACCGTGGCATCGACAGCTGGTTCGACGTCCGCGTCGAGCAGGCGCTGACCGACGGCCTCGAACTCGGCCGCTCGTCGCTCGACCTCAACATGCGCACGGTGCTGCGCTGGCAGCAGAGCCTCGCCGAGCAGTTCCTCGACATCACCGAGGGCCAGGCGACCTTCATTCTCGACGACCTGTTGCCGGGCAGCGCCGCCTCGGAGCTGACCCTGCTCGCCTCCAACGGCCGCATCATCGCCTCGAGCAGCACCGATCCGACCGCGCTGGTGCCCAGCCAGCCCGGCGAGGAGATCCTGCTGCTGGTGCGCCAGCGCCAACCCTACGTCGGCCTCGACACCATCCGCGACCTTGGCCTCTACATCCGCGTGGTGGTCCCGATCCCGCTGGCCGGGGAGACCGACCTGCGCATGCTGCAGGGGCTCTACCCGGTCCCGAGCAGCATGCGCGAGCTGGCCAACTCGGTCGAGGAGGCGTTCACCCAGTACCGCGAGCTCGCCTACCTGCGCACACCGCTGAAATTCAGCTTCACGCTGACCCTGTCGTTGGTGCTGCTGTTCGCGCTGCTCGCCGCGTTCTGGCTCGCCTTCGTCTCGGCGCGCCGGCTGACCGCGCCGATCCGCGACCTGGTCATGGGCACGCGCGCGGTCGCCGCGGGCGACTACGGCCAGCGCCTGCCCCAGCCCGGCAACGACGACCTCGGCATGCTCGTGCGCTCGTTCAATGAAATGACCCGGCGCATCGCCCAATCGCGCGACGAGACGCAGCGCAGCCAGCTCGAGGTCGAGCAGCAGAAGGCCTACCTCGAGGTGGTGCTCGGCAACCTCTCCAGCGGCGTGCTCAGTCTCGATCACGACCTCACGCTGCGCACCGCGAACCGTGCCGCCGAACAGATCCTCGACGTGCCACTCGCGCTCTGCATCGGCCTGACACTCGACGAGATCTCCACCGAGCACGAACACCTGCAACCGCTGCGCCAGGCCGTCCAGGAACGCGCACGGCTGGGTGTCGATCTCGCCTGGCAGCAAGAGCTGACCCTGTTCGGGGCGCGCGGGCGGCAGATGCTGATCTGCCGCGGCTCCACGCTCGGCCTGCACGACGCCGAGCACGCGGGTCAGGTGCTGGTGTTCGACGACATCACGAACCTGATCCAGGCCCAGCGTGACGCCGCGTGGGGCGAGGTGGCGCGTCGCCTGGCGCACGAGATCAAGAACCCGCTGACCCCGATCCAGCTCTCCGCCGAGCGCCTGCGCCACAAGTGCTCGGGATCGATGCCGGAGGCCGATCGCGAGCTGCTGGAGCGCCATACCGAGACCATCGTCCAGCAGGTCGAGCTGATGAAAGGCATGGTCAACGCGTTCAGTGACTACGCGCGCCCACCGCGCCTCGAGCGCGCCCCACTGGCCCTGAACCCGCTGGTCGAGGAGCTCGCCGAGCTCTACCGCGGCACGGCCACCGGGATCCGTATCGGCGTGGACTTGGACCCACGCCTGCCCGAGATCGAGGCCGATGCTGGGCGCATGCGCCAGCTGCTGCACAACCTGCTCAAGAACGCGATCGAGGCGCTGGCCGACCGGGATGACGGACGCATCCAGTTGCGCACCCGCGAGCGCGGCGGTCCGGGCGGCACGCTCGCCGAGCTACGCATCAGCGACAACGGCCCGGGAATCCCGCAGGAGGTGCGCGAGCGGCTGTTCGAGCCGTACATGACCACCAAGCTGCGGGGCACCGGCCTCGGGCTGGCCATCGTCAAGAAAATCGTCGAAGAGCACGGTGGTATGATCGATATCAAGGAGCCGCGCAGCGGTGGTGTGTCGATCTCGATCCGCCTGCCGACAGCCACCAGACCCGGCCACGCCCCCGACGACGGGGTGCCAATGCAACCACCCGGCGCACGCCGCGCCTGAACCGCAGCCACCGATGTCGAAGCCCCACATCCTGGTCGTCGACGACGAGCCCGCGATCCGCGACCTGGTCAAGGAGATCCTCGACGACGAGGGTTACGAGGTGGCCACCGCGGACGGTGGTGACGCGGCACGCCAGGCGATGCGCAACCGACGCCCGGACCTCGCGCTGCTCGACATCTGGATGCCCGATCTCGACGGCATCTCGCTGCTCAAGGAGTGGTCCAGGGACGGCGGTCTGCCGTGCCCGGTGATCATGATCTCCGGACACGGGACGGTCGAGACCGCGGTCGAGGCGACCCGTCTCGGCGCGTACGACTTCATCGAGAAACCGCTGTCGATGGCCAAGCTGCTGGTCACCGTCGAACGCGCGCTCGAAGCCGACAAGCTGCAACGCGAAAACCTCGACCTGCGCCAGCACGAACGGGCGCTGCCGGCGCCGATCGGGCGCAGCACCGCCATGCAGCGCCTCCGCCAGCAGGTCAAGCGCATCGCCGAGCACGACAGCTGGGTGATGATCACCGGCGAGGCCGGCAGCGGCAAGGAGGCGTTCGCCCGCTACCTGCACGACTGCAGCGGCCGCCGCGAAGGACCTTTCGTCGACGTCGGCGTCGGCGCGATCGCCGGCGAGAATGCCGCGGTGGAGCTGTTCGGCAGCGAGGATCCCGACGGCACCGTCCATTACGGCCGCCTCGAGCAGGCCAACGGCGGCACGCTGTTCCTCGACGAGGTCGCGGACATGGCAACCGAGACCCAGACCCGCCTGCTCAGCGCGTTCGAAACCCGCGCCGTGACCCGCATCGGCGGCAGCCAGCCGGTGCCGATCGATGTGCGCATCATCGCCGCGAGCCACGCCAACCTCGAGCAGCTGGTCAAGGATGGCCTCTTCCGCGAGGACCTCTACTACCACCTCAACGTGGTGCCGGTGTACGTGCCGCCACTGCGCGAGCACCGCGAGGACGTCCCCGACCTGCTCTCGTTCTACGTCGATCACTTCGTGGAGCGCGAGGGGCTCACCTACCGCCACTTCGCGGTCGGCGCACAGAACCGGCTGCTGCACTACGACTGGCCGGGCAACGTGCGCGAGCTCAAGAACCTGGTGCAACGGCTGCTGATCCTGGGCCAGGAAGAGGAGATCAGCAGCGACGAGGTGGAGGCCACGCTGACCTCGGCCGCGGCCCAGGCCAAAGCACCGAGCGACATCGGCCTGCCGCTCAACCTGCCGCTGCGCGAGGCGCGCGAGCAGTTCGAGCGCGTCTACCTGCAGCACCAGCTGCGCGAGTGCGAGGGCAACGTCAGCCGCCTCGCCGAGCGGGTCGGCATGGAGCGCACCCACCTCTACCGCAAACTTCGTGCGCTCGGCATCGAGACGAAGCGGACTGGCAAGTAGCCGGTCGAGGGTCTAGTATTGTGCACTGCAACATCCGGGTGAGGCCGGTGGCATGAAGATCATCATCCTCGGCGCAGGCCAGGTCGGCACGTCGGTCGCGGAGATCCTCGCCAGCGAGGCGAACGACATCACCGTGGTCGACACCAACACCGCGCTCCTGCAGGACCTGCAGGACCGTCTCGACCTGCGCACCGTGTTCGGTCACGCCTCCCACCCGCGCACCCTGGCGCGCGCCGGTGCCGAGGACGCCGACATGGTGCTCGCGTTCACCAACAGCGACGAGACCAACATGGTCGCGTGCCAGATCGCCTACACGCTGTTCAGAACGCCGACCAAGATCGCGCGCATCCGCTCCCAGGAGTACTCGTCGCGCCCGGAGATCTTCGCCCAGGACGCGTTGCCGGTCGACGTGCTGATCAGCCCCGAGCAGCTGGTGACCGAGTACATCGAGCGGCTGATCGAGCACCCGGGCGCACTGCAGGTGCTCGACTTCGCCGACAGCCTGGTGTCACTGGTCGGGGTCAAGGCCTACTACGGCGGCCAGCTGGTCGGCCACGAGCTGTCGACGCTGCGCGAGCACATGCCCGGAGTGGAGACGCGGGTCGCGGCCATCTACCGCAAGGGCGGCGCGCTGCTGCCCAAGGGCGACACGGTGATCGAGGCCGACGACGAGGTCTTCTTCATCGCCGCCAAGCAGCACATCCGCACCGTGATGGGTGAGCTGCGCAAGCTCGACCGGCCGATCAAGAGCGTGATCCTGGCCGGTGGCGGCAACATCGGCAAGCGCCTCGCTCAGAGCCTGGAGCGCCACTACCAGGTCAAGATCATCGAGCGCAGCGAGGAGCGTGCGCGCCAGGTCTCCGAGGAACTCGAGAAGACCATCGTGCTGCGTGGCGACGCCGCCGACGGCGAGTTGCTGCTCGACGAAAACATCGAGAACACCGACGTGTTCTGCGCCCTGACCAACGAGGACGAGGCCAACATCCTCTCGGCGATGCTCGCCAAGCGGCTCGGCGCACGCCGCGTGATGGCGCTGATCAACCGCCTCTCCTACGTCGACCTGGTCGAGAGCGGCAGCATCGACATCGCCATCTCGCCGCAGCAGGCGACCATCAGCGGCCTGCTGACCCACGTGCGCCGCGGCGACGTGGTGGTCGCCCACGCGCTGCGTCGTGGCGCCGCCGAGGCGATCGAGGCGGTCGCCCACGGCGACATGCGCAGCTCGAAGGTGGTTGGCCGGCGCATCGAGGAGCTCAAGTTACCGGCCGGCGCGACCATCGGCGCCATCGTGCGCGGCGACCAGGTGGTGATCGCCCATCACGACACCGTGATCGAGCCCGAGGACCACGTGATCATGTTCCTGACCGACAAGAACAAGGTGCCCGAGGTGGAGCGCCTGTTCCAGGTCGGCGTCACGTTCCTCTGACCCTCCCCGGTCCCGAGCCCGCCGACCCCAGCGCGCCATGCACCCGACCGCCATCCAGCGCATCCTCGGCCTGCTCCTGGCGACCTTCAGCTCGACGATGCTGCCGCCACTCGCGGTGTCGCTGGTCTCCGGTGACGGCGCCCACCCGGCGTTCGCCTGGGCGTTCGGGCTGCTGCTGGTGGTCGGCCTGCTGTGCTGGTTCCCGGTCCGCCACCATCGACGCGAGCTGCGCCTGCGTGACGGCTTCATCATCGTCGCGCTGTTCTGGGCGGTGCTCGGCACCTCGGGTGCGGTCCCGCTCGTGCTTGCCCACGAACCGCAGCTGTCGATCACCGACGCGCTGTTCGAGTCGATCTCCGGGCTGACCACCACCGGGGCGACGGTGCTGGTCGGTATCGACGACCTGCCGGTGTCGATCCTCTGGTACCGCCAGCAGCTGCAGTGGCTCGGCGGCATGGGCATCATCGTGCTGGCCGTCGCCATCCTGCCGATGCTCGGCATCGGTGGCATGCAGCTGTACCGCGCCGAGACGCCGGGGCCGATGAAGGACAGCAAGATGACCCCGCGCATCACCGAGACGGCGAAGGCGCTGTGGTACATCTACCTCGGCCTGACCATCGCCTGCGCGGCGGGCTACTGGCTGGCCGGGATGTCCGGGTTCGACGCCATCGCGCACAGCTTCTCGACCGTCGCCATCGGCGGCTTCTCGACCCACGACGCGAGCATGGGCTACTTCGACAGCGCGCTGATCGAGGCGGTCGCGGTGGTCTTCATGTTCCTCTCCGGAGCCAACTTCGCGCTGCACTTCCTGGCCTGGCGGCGCATGTCGACGAATCCCTACCTCGGCGATCCCGAGTTCCGCGCCTACTTCGTCGGCCTGGCGATCGTGGCCGTGCTGACCACGGCCTCGCTGTACCTGACCGGCACCTTCGAGCACTTCGGCAGCGCGCTGCACCACGGCATCTTCCAGGCGGTCTCGATCGGCACCACGACCGGCTTCACCACGGCCGAGTACTTCGCCTGGCCGATCTTCCTGCCGGTGCTGCTGATCTTCTCGAGCTTCGTCGGCGGCTGCGCGGGCTCGACCGGTGGCGGGCTCAAGGTCATCCGCTTCCTGCTGCTGGTCAAGCAGGGCGTTCGCGAGATCCAGCGCCTGGTCCACCCGAACGCGCAGATCCCGGTCAAGATCGGCAACAAGGTGCTGCCGGAGCGGGTCATCCAGGCGGTGTGGGGCTTCTTCGCGGTCTACGTCGCCAGCTTCAGCGTCATGATGCTGGTGCTGATGGCCACCGGTCTCGACCAGATCACCGCGTTCTCGGCGGTCGCCGCCTGCCTCAACAACCTCGGCCCCGGACTCGGCGAGGTCGGCCTCAACTACGCCGGCATCAACGACTTCGCGAAGTGGGTGCTGGCGCTGGCGATGCTGCTCGGCCGTCTCGAGATCTTCACGCTGCTGGTGCTGTTGACGCCGACGTTCTGGCGGCAGTGAACATGCCGCCGGCCGTGGCCGGTGGTATCCTCGCTCGGATCAGGGCCGGCCATACAGGAATGCCGGCCGCCAGCGGAGGAGAGAGGCGTTGAGCCCGCGAAACCAAGCCATCGGCTACCCGCGCACCCGCATGCGGCGCATGCGGCGCGACGACTTCACGCGCCGCCTGATGCGCGAGCACCGCCTCACGGTGGACGACCTGATCTACCCGGTGTTCGTGCTCCCCGGGGACGGCCGCCGCGAGCAGGTGGCGTCGATGCCGGGCATCGAGCGGTTGTCGATCGACCTGCTGCTCGAGGAGGCCGCCGAACTGGCCGCCCTCGGCGTGCCGGCGGTGGCGCTGTTCCCGGTCACGCCGACCGAGCTCAAGAGCCTCGACGCGCGCGAGGCCTACAACCCCGACGGCCTCGCCCAGCGCGCGGTCCGGGCGCTGAAGGCCTCGCAGCCGGAGCTCGGCGTGATCACCGACGTCGCCCTCGACCCGTTCACGACCCACGGCCAGGACGGCCTGATCGACGACGCCGGCTACGTGATGAACGACGAGACCGTCGAGGTGCTGGTGCGCCAGGCGCTGTCGCACGCCGCGGCCGGCGCCGACGTCGTCGCCCCGTCGGACATGATGGACGGCCGCATCGGCGCGATCCGCAATGCCCTCGAGGCGTCGAACCACCAACTGACGCGCATCCTCGCCTACTCGGCGAAGTACGCCTCGGCCTTCTACGGGCCGTTCCGCGATGCCGTCGGCTCGGCCTCGAACCTCGGTGGCGGCAACAAGTACAGCTACCAGATGGATCCGGCCAACGGTGACGAGGCACTGCGCGAGATCGCCCTCGACCTCGACGAGGGGGCCGACATGGTCATGGTCAAACCGGGCATGCCGTACCTCGACATCGTGCGCCGCTGCAAGGAACGCTTCGGCGTGCCGACCTACGCCTACCAGGTGAGTGGCGAGTACGCGATGCTGATGGCCGCGGCACAGAACGGCTGGCTCGACGAGCGCGCGGTGATCCTCGAGAGCCTGCTGTCGTTCAAGCGCGCCGGCGCCGACGGCATCCTCACCTACTTCGCCAAGCGCGTGGCCGGCTGGCTCAAGGAGGGCTGAGCCGCGCCTGCCAACCGCCCACGACGGGCGCGACAAGGAACCACCGGCACGGGACGCCACGCCATGAAGGACATCGACCTCACCAATCCCGAACTGTTCGTCAACCGCGAACTCAGCCTGCTCGAGTTCAACCGCCGGGTGCTGGAACAGGCCAAGGACGACGCCACGCCGCTGCTCGAACGGCTGCGCTTCCTGTGCATCTCGAGCCGCAACCTCGACGAGTTCTTCGAGGTGCGCGCCTCCGGTATCAAGCAGCAGATCGACCTCGGCGCGCTGACCACCGGCCCCGACGGCCTGACGCCGCACGAGCAGCTCGCACGCATCAGCACCATCAGCCACGAGCTGGTCGAGGAGCAGTACCGCGTGCTCAACGACGTGCTGCTGCCGCTGATGGCACAACAGGGCATCCACGTCCTCAAGCGCTCGCAGTGGGACGCCAAGCTGACCGGCTGGGTCAAGCGCCACTTCGAGAACGAGGTGCTGCCGGTGCTGACGCCGATCGGTCTCGACCTCGCCCACCCGTTCCCACGGGTGCTGAACAAGTCGCTGAACTTCATCATCGCGCTCGAGGGCAAGGACGTGTTCGGCCGCGACAGCGGTCTCGCGGTGCTGCAGGCGCCGCGCTCGCTGCCGCGCGTGATCCAGGTGCCGAAGAGCTACTCGGGCAACGCCATCGGCCTGGTGTTCCTGTCGTCGGTGATCCACGCCCATATCGACGAGCTGTTCCCGGGCATGACGGTCACCGGCTGCCACCAGTTCCGCGTGACCCGCAACAGCGACCTGTTCGTCGACGAGGAGGAGGTCGACGACCTGCTGCGCGCGCTGCAGGGCGAGCTGCCCGGGCGACGCTACGGCGACGCGGTGCGTCTCGAGGTGGCCGACAACTGCCCGCGCCACCTCGCCCGGTTCCTGCTCGAGAAATTCGAGCTCGACGACGAGGACCTCTACCTGGTCAACGGGCCGGTCAACCTGAACCGGCTGATGACCATCCCCGACATGGTCGACCGCCCCGACCTCAAGTTCCAGCCGTTCACGCCGAGCCGCCCGGCACGCCTCGCGCACAAGCAGAGCATGTTCGAGGCGATCGCCGAGGGCGACCTGCTGATGCACCACCCCTACGAGGCGTTCTCGCCGGTGCAGGACCTGGTGCGCCAGGCGGCCGTCGACCCGGCGGTGCTGGCCATCAAGCAGACCATCTACCGCACCGACACCGACTCGACGCTGGTCGAGGCGCTGGTCGACGCGGCCCGCGCCGGCAAGGAGGTCACCGCGGTGATCGAGCTGCGCGCACGCTTCGACGAGGAGGCCAACATCGGCCTCGCCACGCGCCTGCAGGAGGCCGGCGCGCACGTGGTCTACGGCGTGGTCGGCTACAAGACCCACGCCAAGCTGCTGATGATCGTGCGCCGCGAGGGACGCAAGCTGCGCCGCTACGTGCACCTCGGCACCGGCAACTACCATGCCGCGACCGCCCGCCTGTACACCGACTACGGCCTGCTGACCTGCGACAAGGCGATCGGCGAGGACGTGCACAAGCTGTTCCAGCAGCTGACCGGGCTCGGCCGCATCACGCGACTCAAGAAGCTGCTGCAGTCGCCGTTCACGCTGCACAAGCGCATGGTCGAGCTGATCGAGCGCGAGGCCGAGCTCGCCGCTTCCGGACGCCCGGCACGGGTGCTGGCGCGCATGAACTCGCTGGTCGAGCCGAAGATCATCCAGGCGATGTACCGCGCCTCCCAGGCCGGGGTGAAGGTCGACCTGGTGGTGCGCGGCATCTGCTGCCTGCGCGCCGGCATCCCCGGGGTCTCCGACAACATCCGCGTGCGCTCGGTGGTCGGACGATTCCTCGAGCACTCGCGCGTGTTCTGCTTCCTGAATGACGGCGACCCGCTGGTCTACTGCTCGAGCGCCGACTGGATGGACCGCAACTTCTTCCGCCGCGTCGAGAGCTGTTACCCGGTCGAGGACCCGAAGCTGCGCCGGCGCGTGCTCAACGAATCGCTCGAGCTCTACCTCACCGACAACACCCAGGCCTGGGAGCAGCAGCCCGACGGCACTTACCGGCGCGCCACGCCCGGGCGGCGCAAGGCGATCAACGCCCAGGCTGCGCTGCTCGAGCAGCTCGCCGAGCAGGGCCTCTGACGGGTCGCCGCCCGGCACGCGTGGAAGACCGCACGCCGCCGCCTGCCGAGGAGTTGCCGCTGACCGCGCTGCACCGCGTCGGACCGCGGCTCGCCGAGCGCCTCGCACGCATCGGCCTCGAAAGCGTTCAGGACCTGCTGTTCCACCTGCCACTGCGTTACGAGGACCGCACCACGCGCGTCCAGCTCGGGGCCCTGCGCCCCGGACAGGCGGCCCGCGTGCAGGGCGAGGTCGAGCTGGCCCAGGTGCAGTTCGGCCGCCGCCGCGCGCTGCTGGTGCGCATCGGCGACGGCAGCGGCATGCTGACGCTGCGCTTCTTCCACTTCAGCCGCCAGCAGCAGCAGGGCTTCCAGCGGGGCACGCCGATCGAGTGTTTCGGCGAGGCGCGGCCGGGCCCGAGCGGCCTGGAGATGGTGCACCCCGAATACCGTCTCGGCGCCTTCCAGGATGCGCCCACCAGCGCCACCCTGACCCCGGTCTACCCGGTCACCGAGGGGGTCCGGCAGCCGACCATGCGCCAGCTGGTCGCCCAGGCGCTGACGCTGCTCGACGACGGCCGCCTGCAACTGCACGAGTGGTTACCGGCGGAGTTGCGCGCGCGCTACGGGCTGCCGTCGCTGCGCGATGCGGTGCAGCGCATCCACGCGCCACCGCTGGAACAGGCACAACAGGTCACCGGGCACCCGCTGCAGCGCCGCCTTGCCTTCGAGGAGCTGCTCGCCCACCAGCTCAGCCTGCGCCAGCTGCGCGAGCGCCTGCAGCGCTACGCCGCACCGCCGCTGGACCCGCCCGGCGAACTGTTCGACGCGCTGCGGGCGAGCCTGCCGTTCACGTTGACCGCGGCCCAGACGCGCGTCATCGACGAAATCCATGCCGATCTCGCGCGGCCGCAACCGATGCTGCGCCTGCTGCAGGGCGACGTCGGTTCAGGCAAGACCGTGGTCGCCGCCGCCGCGGTGCTGCGGGCGGTCGAGGCCGGCTGGCAGGCCGCCGTGGTCGCACCGACCGAGCTGCTCGCCGAACAGCATGCGCGCAACTTCCGCCACTGGCTCGAGCCGCTCGGCGTCAACATGGCGTGGCTCGGCGGGCGCGGCCAGCGCGCGGCACGCCGCGCCACCCTCGACGCACTGGCCGACGGCAGCGCCCGGATCGCGGTCGGCACCCACGCCCTGTTCCAGGAGGCCCCCGCGTTCGGCGAACTCGGCCTGGTGGTGATCGACGAACAGCACCGCTTCGGCGTCCACCAGCGACTGGCGATGCGCGACAAGGGGGCCGACGGCGACCGTCGCCCGCACCAGCTGATCATGACCGCGACGCCGATCCCGCGCACGCTGGCGATGGCCGCCTACGCCGACCTCGACCTGTCGGTGATCGACGAGCTGCCGCCCGGGCGCAAGCCGGTCACCACCGTGGCGCTGCCGGCCCGGCGCCGCGACGAGGTCGTGGTAAGGGTGCGCGACGCCTGCGCCGAGGGACGCCAGGCGTACTGGGTCTGCACGCTGATCGAGGAGAGCGAGGCGCTCGAGGCCGAGGCGGCGGCGGCGACCGCGGACGGGCTCGCCGAGGCGCTGCCGGAGCTGCGCATCGGCCTGGTCCACGGGCGCCTGAAGAGCGATGCCAAGGAGGCGGTGATGCGCGCCTTCAAGGCCGGCGACATCGACCTGCTGGTGGCCACGACGGTCATCGAGGTCGGCGTCGACGTGCCCAACGCGACGCTGATGATCATCGACAACGCCGAGCGCCTCGGCCTGGCCCAGCTGCACCAGCTGCGCGGTCGCGTCGGCCGTGGCGCCGAGCAGAGCTTCTGCGTGCTGCTCTACCGCGAAGGGCTGAGCCGCAATGCGCAACGCCGCCTCGAGGTGCTGCGCGAGAGCCAGGACGGCTTCGCGATCGCCCGTCGCGACCTCGAGATCCGTGGTCCTGGCGAGGTGCTGGGCACGCGCCAGACCGGCGAGCTGCAACTGCGGGTCGCCGACCTGTTGCGCGACCAACCGCTGCTGGCCGACGTCCAGCAGTGCGCCGAGACGTTGCGCCAGGAACACCCCGAGAGCGTCGCGCCGCTGATCGCCCGCTGGCTCGGCGCGCGCACGCGCTATGGTGACGTATGACGGCCGGGTTCGAACGGAACGCACAGTGAACGATTCTCAGGCCAAGCCGAAGCGCAGGCGTCCGCAATGGGTCGATCCGCGCGCGCTGCCCCCCCTGCCGCCGTCACCGCGCGAACGGCTGCGCCACTACCTGCTGCTGATCCGCTTCCACCGCCCGATCGGCACGCTGCTGCTGCTCTGGCCCTGCCTGTGGGCGCTGTGGATCGCGGCCGACGGGGTGCCCGATCCGCTGGTGCTCGCGGTGTTCGTCGCCGGCACCTTCCTGATGCGCTCGGCCGGCTGCGCGATCAACGACTACGCCGACCGCGACATCGACCCGCATGTCGCGCGCACCAGCGAGCGACCGCTGGCCGCCGGCCTGGTCAGCCCACGCGAGGCGCTCTACGTCGCCGGTGGGCTCAGCCTGGTCGCCTTCGGGCTGGTGCTGCTGATGAACACGCTGACCATCCTGCTGTCGGTGGTCGGCCTGCTGCTCGCCGCGACCTACCCGTTCGCCAAGCGCTACACCCACCTGCCCCAGGTGCACCTCGGCGCCGCGTTCGGCTGGGCGGTGCCGATGGCCTTCGCGGCACAGGCCAACGCGCTGCCGCCGACCGCCTGGCTGCTCTACCTGGCGGCGATCCTCTGGGCGACGATCTACGACACCATGTACGCCATGGCCGACCGGCCCGAGGACCTGAAGATCGGCGTCAAGTCGACGGCGATCCTGTTCGGCGATGCCGACCTGTTCATCCTCGCCGTGCTGCAGGGGCTGTTCACGATCACGCTTGCGGTGGTCGGGCACCAGGCCGGCCTCGGCTGGCCCTTCGCGATCGGCCTGATGACCGCGGTGGGCTTCATGGTCTACCACCAGCGGCTGATCGCCGACCGAGAGCCGGCCCTCTGTTTTCGTGCCTTCCTCAACAACAACTGGCTCGGGATCGCGGTCACCGTCGGCGTGCTCGCCGACTACGCGCTGCGCACCTGAGCCCGTTCAGGGACCCGGCGCGCGGGCCAGGCACCACACCTCGACCCGCTCGGCACCCGCCGCGACCAGCTCGCGCGCCAGCTCGGTCACGGTGTTCCCGGTCGTGACGACGTCGTCGACCAGCGCCACGCGCCGCCCGGCCACTCCCGCATCGACCTCGAACGCCCCCCGGACGTTGCGCCGCCGTGCCGCCGCATCCAGGCCGCTCTGCGCGGCGGTGTCACGCAGCCGACGCGCGGCATGGGCGCACAGCGGCGCATCGAGCCACCGCGCGACCGGCCGCGCCAGCTCTCGCGCCTGGTTGTAGCCGCGCATGCGCAACCGGCGTGGGTGCAGCGGCACCGGGATCACCATTTCCGGTGGCGGGGTTCCGACCGCCTCCAGATGGGCCACGAGCAACTCGCCGAGCAGCCGCGCATGACCGAGACGGCCGGCGAACTTCAGCTCCTGCACCAGGCGATCGAGAGGCGGCGCGTAGAGATAGGCGGCGCGCGTCGCCGCGAAGGGCGGCCGGCCCCTGCAGCGTCCGCATGCCGCGCCCCCCGCGCTGGACGGCAACGGCAGCGCGCAGACCGGGCAGGCGTTCCCGATGCAGGGCAGTGCGTCGGCACAGGCGTGACACAGGTCGCGCGGGCCATCGCCACGACCGCCGCAGAGCAGGCAGCGCGGCGGGAAGAGCGCGAACTGTATATTATTTATACATCTGTTTACCAAGGCGATCCGTCGCGGTTGACAGCGGCCTCCTGCCGCTTACCATGTGCACCCGCACAATCGTTGTGGGCACAACCACGTTAGCAGGGGCGATCCGCCATGACCATCCGCCACGACTGGAGCCGCGACGAGGTCGCCGCGCTGTTCGAACGCCCGTTCAACGAGCTGCTGTTCGCCGCCCAGCAGCTGCACCGCACGCACCACGACCCGGACGCCATCCAGGTGAGTGCGCTGCTGAGCATCAAGACCGGCGCCTGCCCCGAGGACTGCGGCTACTGCCCGCAGAGTGCGCACCACGACACCACCCTCGAACGCGAGCGGCTGATGGCCGTCGACGAGGTGGTCGAGGCGGCCCGCCAGGCGCACGCGGCCGGGGCGACCCGCTTCTGCATGGGTGCCGCGTGGCGCAGCCCACGCGACAGCGACATCGAGCTGGTCGCCAGCATGGTGCGCGAGGTCAAGGCGCTCGGCATGGAGACCTGCCTGACGCTGGGCATGCTCAGCGATGCGCAGGCCGGTGCGCTGCGCGACGCCGGTCTCGACTACTACAACCACAACCTCGACACCTCCCCCGAGTACTACCCGGAGGTGATCTCCACGCGCGACTACGCCGACCGCCTGCAGACGCTCGAGGCGGTCCGCGAGGCCGGACTCGCGGTCTGCTGCGGTGGGATCGTCGGCATGGGCGAGTCGCGCGACGACCGCGCCGGGCTGCTGCAGCAGCTCGCCAACCTGCCGCGCCACCCGGAGAGCGTGCCGATCAACCACCTGGTCAAGGTCCCGGGCACACCGCTCGCCGACGCACCCGATCTCGACCCGTTCGAACTGGTGCGCACCGTCGCCGTCGCGCGCGTCCTGATGCCCGCCTCGGTGGTGCGCCTGTCGGCCGGGCGCGAGCAGATGAGCGACGAGCTGCAGGCGCTCTGCTTCCTCGCCGGGGCCAACTCGGTGTTCCACGGCGAACGCTTGCTGACCACCCCGAACGCCGCACCTGACCGCGACGCGGCGCTGTTCACCCGCCTCGGCCTGCGCGTCCAGGCCGACCACGAGCACGACCACAGTGGCGGTACCGACCGCGGGCCGGTGCTCTACGGCAACGCCTGCGCCAGCCAGCCCACGGCCGCCGACACGGCATGAGCGGACTCGCCGCGGCACTCGACCGCCGGCGCGCCGAGGGCCTCTACCGCAGCCGACGCGTCGTCGCCGGCCCGAGCGGTCCCGAGCTCGAGGTCGACGGCCGTCGGCTGCTCGCGTTCTGCAGCAACGACTACCTCGGCCTGGCCGGTGACCCGCGGGTCGCCGCGGCGCTTGCCGACGCCGCGCACCGCTGCGGCAGCGGCAGTGGCGCCGCGCACCTGGTCAGCGGCCACCATGCCGAGCACCACGCCCTCGAGGAGGAGCTGGCCGCCTTCACCGGGCGTGAGCGCGCGCTGCTCTTCTCGACCGGCTACATGGCCAACCTCGGTGCCATCGCCGCGCTCGCCGGGCGCGGCGACAGCGTCGTGGAGGACCGCCTGAACCACGCCTCGCTGATCGATGGCGCACGGCTCAGCGGCGCCAAGCTGCTGCGCTACCGGCATGCCGACCCGGCCTCGCTCGCCGACCAGCTCACGCGCACCCAGGGCCACACGCTGGTCGCGACCGACGGCGTGTTCAGCATGGACGGCGACGTCGCGCCACTGGCGGAGCTGGCCGCGGTGTGCCGCGACCACGACGCCCGGCTGCTGGTCGACGACGCCCACGGCCTGGGTGCGACAGGTCCGGGCGGACGCGGCAGCCTCGCGCTGGCCGGTCTCGACGCCAGGGACGTGCCGCTGCTGGTCGGCACGCTCGGCAAGGCGTTCGGCACCTTCGGGGCGTTCGTCGCCGGCGACGAGGCGCTGATCGAGACGCTGATCCAGCTGGCGCGTCCGTACATCTACACCACCGCGCTGCCGCCGGCGGTCGCCGCCGCCACGCGCGTCAGCCTCAAGCTGGCCTCGGAGGAGACGTGGCGCCGCGAACGGCTCACCGAGCTGGTGGCGCGGTTCCGGGACGGCGCCACGGCCCTGGGTCTCGAACTGCTGCGCTCCACCACGCCGATCCAGGCGCTGCTGCTCGGCGATGCACGACGCGCGCTGGCCGCCAGCGAGGCGCTCGAGGCGCGCGGCCTGCTGGTCACGGCGATCCGTCCGCCCACCGTGCCGGAGGGCACCGCGCGGCTGCGCATCACCTTCTCGGCCGCCCATGACGTGGCCCATGTCGATCGCCTGCTCGACGCCCTCGCGGGCCTGCCGGCATGATCCCGCTCGGCGTGACCCGGCTCGGGGACGGGCCACCACTCGCGATGGTCCACGGCTGGGGCTTCGCCGCCCCGGCGCTGCGTGAGCTGGCCGAGGCGCTGGCCACGCGGAGGACCGTCGAACTGGTCGACCTGCCGGGCCACGGCGCCAGCCGCGGCATGCCGATGCCACCCGACCTGCCCGGCCTCGCCGACCTGCTCGATGCGACGCTCCCGGCGACCCGCGACTGGGTCGGCTGGTCGCTCGGTGGTCTCGCATGCCTGCAGCTCGCGCTGGCCCGACCGGGTCGAGTGAACCGGCTCGCGCTGCTCGCCGCCTCACCACGCTTCACCGTGTGTGACGGCTGGGCGAACGCGATGCCGGTTGTCGAGCTGGAGGCGTTCGCGAGTGCGCTCGTGGACGATCCACGGACCACGCTGAACCGCTTCGCCGCGCTGGTCGCGCACGGCGACGAAGAGGCCCGTGCCGTGCTGCGCCGGCTGCGCGACGTCGTCGAGAACTCGGGGCACCCCGATCCCGACGCACTTGCCACCGGCCTGGACCTGCTCGCCGAGGGCGACCTCGCCTCCGCTGCGCGCCAGGCCTCGGGACCGCCGACGCTGTGGGTGCTCGGCAGCGAGGACGCTCTGGTCCCGGCCAGCCTCGCCGCGGAGCTCGACAGCTGGCCCGGGTCCGAGGTCGAGCTGCTCGACGGGGCCGGTCACGCGCCGTTCGTGACGCGACCCGCCGCCTGCGCCAACCGCCTGGAGCGTTTTCTCGATGGCTGAACAGCGACCCTGGAGCCACGCGCGGCGCGACGTGCGCGCGTCGTTCGAACGCGCCGCGGCGAGCTACGATGCCGCGGCGGTGTTGCAGCACGAGGTCGGGCGCCGCCTGCTGGAACGTCTCGAGTGGATGCGCCTGGAACCGCTCCGCGTCGCCGACCTCGGTTGCGGGACCGGCCGCCAGACCGCCGGGCTGCGCTCCCGCTACCCGCAGGCCGAGGTCATCGCCCTCGACCTCGCCGAGGGGATGCTCGGCGAGGCGCGACGGGCCCAGCCGTCGCCCGGCATGGCGCGCTGGGTGTGCGGCGACCTGGCCGCACTGCCGTTCGCCGACCGCAGCGCCGACCTGCTGTTCTCCAACCTGGCCCTGCAGTGGTGCCTCGATCCGGCCGCGGTGTTCGCCGAGCTGCGCCGGGTGCTGCGCCCGGGCGGACTGCTGCTGTTCTCGACCTTCGGCCCCGACACCCTCGGCGAGCTGCGCGCGAGCTGGGCCGAGGTCGACGACCGCAACCACGTCAACGCCTTCTTCGACCTGCACGATCTCGGCGACGCGCTGGTGCGTGCGCGCCTGGCCGACCCGGTCATGGACTGCGAGCACATCACCCTGACCTACCCCGACGTCGTCGGGCTGATGCGCGACCTCAAGGCCATCGGCGCGCACAACGTCACCGCCGGGCGTCCGCGCGGCCTGACCGGGCGTCGGGCACTGACCGCCCTCGCCGAGGCCTACGCCACCTTCCGCCGCGCCGACGGCACCCTGCCGGCCACCTACGAGGTGGTCTACGGCCATGCCTGGCGGTCCCCGGCCGACACCGGCGAGGTGGCGGTGCCGGCCAACATGCTGCGCCAGATGCCATGAGCGCCCGCGGGCTGTTCATCACCGGCACCGACACCGGGATCGGCAAGACCCGGGTCGCCGCGGCGCTGATGCTGCGGCTGCGCGAGACGGGCCTGCGCGTGGCGGGGTTCAAGCCGGTCGCGGCCGGCTGCGAACGCACCCCGGACGGGCTGCGCAACGACGACGCCGTCGAACTGCAGCGCTGCGCGTCGCGCCCCTGGCCCTACGCGACGGTCAACCCCTACGCGCTGGAACCGCCGATCGCACCCCACCTCGCGGCCGCCGAGGCCGGCGTGACCCTGGCGCTGGAGCCGCTGCGCACGGCCTACGCCGAGCTCGCGGCCGAGAGCGACGTGGTGGTGGTCGAGGGTGCGGGCGGCTGGCTGGTGCCGTTCGACGATCGTCGGACCCTCGCCGACCTGGCCCGCGAACTCGATCTCGACACGCTGCTGGTGGTCGGGGTACGCCTCGGCTGTTTGAACCACGCGCTGCTGACCGCGGCGAGCATCGCGGCCCACGGCGTGCGCCTCGCAGGCTGGGTCGCCAACGTCATCGATCCCGACGTCGCGCGGCTCGACGGCCAGCTGCAGACGCTGGCCGCGCGCCTCGATGCGCCGTGCCTCGGACACCTGCCCCACCTGGCCGACCCACGACCCGAAAACCTCGCCGCACACCTCGACATACCCGCCCCGGGCGATCCGTCGACCGACACATTGTTGCTGTAGGTCAAACAGACTCCGCACCGCATGCGGGAGAATCGTCGGTACGCTGACCTCGGACCGGCTCCCGCATGATCACCCGTACGGCCCTCACCCAGAACGACGGCCTCGCCTTCACCCTGCGCCCCAACGGGTCGCTGGGCTGGCGTGCGGCCAAGTGGGCTTGCGCCGGGATGATCCTGCTGACCGCCGCGGTCGCCACCTGGTTCGCGCTGCGCGGCGCCTGGCTGGTGCTGCCGTTCGCCGGTGCCGAGATGCTGCTGCTGGTCTGCGCGCTCTACCTCGCCTGCCGCTGGAGCCGCCACGCCGAGGTGATCCGGGTCGATGGCGACTCGCTGACCGTCCAGCGCGGCCACGCCCGGCCCGAGGAGGAGCACCGCTTTCAGCGCGGCTGGGCCCGCGTGGTGCTGGTGCGCGACCCCACGGGCTGGTACCCGAGCCGTCTTCTGCTACGCTCGCACGGCCGCAGCGTCGAGATCGGCGCCCGCCTGGTCGAAGAGGAACGTCTCGAGCTGGCCGAGGAACTCGCCCATCTGACCGGCGCCTCCGCCACCATCGATCCCGCTCTGCCGCGTCCCGCGTCACCCGCGCGCACGCGGTCCGTTGTCACCTGAATCCGGCTGCTATGCTTGCGCGAATGAAAACACTCCGATCGTTGTGGGCATTGCCCTTCCTGCTCGCCGCGGCGCCCGCCGCGCATGCCGAATACGGCCTCAACTTCCCGCCCCCGGCGACCCCGATCGCGCGCGAGATCTACGACGTCCATATGCTGACGATGGGCATCTCGACGCTGCTGCTGATGGGCGTGTTCGGCGTGGTGTTCTTCGCCATCTGGAAGTTCCGCAAGAGCCGCGGCTACCAGCCGGACCAGAACTTCCATAAGACCTGGTTCGGCACCTGGTCGTGGATCATCGTTCCGGCGATGGTGCTCGGCGTCGACCTGACCATCGCCGGCTCGGCGCAGCAGATCCTCGAACGGCTCTGGGTGGTGCCGGAGCAGGAGGGCATGCTGGACGTCAAGGTGACCGGCCACCAGTGGTACTGGGAATACGAGTACATGGACGCCGGCATTCGCGTGGAGAGTCGCGCGCTGCCCGAGGACCAGGCCCCGGACGGGCTCTACCTGCGCGACGTCGACAACCGCCTGGTGCTGCCGACCCACCGCCCGGTGCGCTTCCTGCACACCTCCGCCGACGTCAACCACGCGATGTGGGTGCCGGCGCTCGGTTTCAAGAAGGACGCGATCCCCGGCTACATCACCGAGACCTGGGCCGAGATCGATACCGAGGGCGTCTACCGCGGCCAGTGCGCGGAGCTCTGTGGCACCTGGCACGCCAAGATGCCGATCGTCGTCGAGGCGGTCAGCGAAGAGAAGTTCACGACCTGGGTCGCGGATGCCAAGGCGGCTCAGGCGGCCGCGGCGGCCGAGGCGGCGGCCGACAAGGAGTGGTCGATGGCCGACCTGATGGAGAAGGGCAAGGGGCTCTACAACACCAAGTGCGCCAGCTGCCACCAGATCAACGGCGAGGGCCTCGCCCCGGCGTTCCCGGCACTCAAGGGCAGCGCGCTCACCGTCGGCCCGATCGAGCCGCACATCGACATCGTCCTCAACGGCAAGCCCGGCTCGGCGATGCCGCCGTGGAAGGGGCTGTTGAACGACCTCGAGATCGCGGCGATCGTCACCTACGAGCGCAACGCCTGGGGCAACGACACCGGCGACGCCGTGCAGCCGCGCGACGTCAAGGCGCTGCGCTGAACGCGCACACGAGACCACCACCGACCACGGTGAGGCAAGGACTGAGATCATGAGCACGACCGCATCGGCACTGCACAGCGAACACGAGCACCACCCCTACGGCTGGCGCCGCTGGCTGTTCAGCACCAACCACAAGGACATCGGCACGCTCTACCTGCTGTTCGCGCTGTCCATGTTCTTCCTCGGCGGCATCAGCGCCATGGCGATACGCGCCGAACTGATGTTCCCCGGCCTGCAGCTGCTCGATCCGGACCTGTACAACAACATCCTGACCAACCACGCGCTGATCATGATCTTCGGCGCGGTGATGCCGGCCGGTGCCGGCATCGCCAACTGGATGATCCCGCTGATGATCGGCGCGCCTGACATGGCGCTGCCGCGGCTCAACAACCTGAGCTTCTGGATCCTGCCGGCCGCGGCGATGATGCTGGTGCTCTCCTTCATCGTGCCGTTCTTCCCCGGCGGCGGCACCCAGATCAACACCGGCTGGACGCTCTACCCGCCGCTGTCGGTGCAGGTCGGCATGTCGATGGACTTCCTGATCTTCGCCATCCACCTGCTCGGCATCTCGTCGGTGCTCGCTTCGATCAACATCATCGTCACCATCCTGAACATGCGCGCCCCCGGCATGACCCTGTTCAAGATGCCGATCTTCTGCTGGGCCTGGTTCGTCACCGCGTTCCTGCTGATCCTGGTGGTGCCGATCATCGCCGGTGGCGTCACCATGCTGCTGTTCGACCGCCA
>JAACFL010000012.1 GCA_009937385.1 Gammaproteobacteria bacterium
TCGGCACCATGGGCAAGCCGTTTCACGCCGGCATGGCGGCCGCCAACGGTGTCGAGGCGGCCACGCTGGCCGCGCACGGCTTCGTGTCGCGCCCGGACGGCATCGAGTGCGCGCAGGGATTCGCCGCGACCCACGCCGGCGCGCCGGTCACGCTCGTGGAACCGGGGCACGGCTACCTGTTCGAGGCGATCCGGTACAAGCTGCACGCCTGCTGCCACGGCACCCACGCCGCTCTCGAGGCACTGCTGGGGCTGCGCCGGGAACACGCCCTGGTCCCGGAGACCATCGAGCGCGTCGAGATCGCCACCCACCCGACCTGGCTGCAGGTCTGCGACCTGCCGCAGCCTGCCACCGGCCTGGAAGCGAAGTTCAGCTACCGGTTGACCGCGGCGTTCGCTCTGACCGACGTCGACACCGCGGCGCTGGCCAGTTTCAGCGATGCCAACTGCACCCGATCGGAGCTGGTGGCGCTGCGCGACCGGGTGCGCGTGGTCGCCGACCCGGCGCTGGCCGAGACCGCGGCGAGAGTCAGCCTCACGCTTGCCGACGGACGCGAGATGGCTGCCAACCACGACCTGGCCGACCCACAGCCGATCGGCTCGCTGACGGCCAAGCTGCGCGCCAAGGCCGCCGCGCTGGTCGGCACGGAGCGGGCGGATGCGTTGTGGGAGACGATCGCGACGCTGGAGACGCGCCGGGCGCGCGACCTGGCCGCTCAGCTCGCGATCTAGGCGGACTTGGCGGGCAGCGCCTGCTCGAGAACCTGCTTGCGCAGCAGGATCGCCTCGCAGCCCTCGAGGAAGTTGTGCAGGCTCTTGGCCATCGGCACGCGGGTGCCGGCGATGTAGCTGGCCAGACGCATGCCCTCCCGTTCCATCCGGTAGGCGTCGTCGATGAGGATCTTCCAGGCCAGGTCGGATGCATCCGAACGGCGCGCGCAGAGCTTGCCCAGCGACTCGCGGGTGGCGACGTAGCAGGGCCAGACGCGAAAGTTCTCCGCGTCGTCCTTGGCGGTGTCGCACACCTCCTGGCAGATGATGCGGTAGGCGTCGATCGCCTCCGGGAAGCCGTCGAAACCGAACGCATCCGCGATGCGCGTCATCGCCTCGCAGATGCGCTCGATGTCGCGCATCGCCCAGGCGATCTTGATGTAGCGGGTGTCGTAGAAATCCGTAATCGGCATCAGGAAGGCCTTCATCGGCTCGCCCCACAGCTCGTCGACGCCCTCCTCGCCGCTGTAGTGCCTGACCTCCTTGCCGAGTTCGAGCGCCTCCTGGAAGC
This sequence comes from Gammaproteobacteria bacterium, assembly GCA_009937385.1. GTDB lineage: Bacteria > Pseudomonadota > Gammaproteobacteria > QNFN01 > QNFN01 > QNFN01. The sequence continues at coordinate 1,282 of JAACFL010000012.1, forward strand.
AGTCGCCGCACTGCTTCATCAGCTCGTTGTCGGGACCGATGGCGATGCCATGCCGCTCGAGGTCCACGATGGAGGTGAAGATGTCGGTCGCGCGGTTGAACAGCGCACCGGCGAGCATCGCCGCATTGACGCGCTTGCGTGCCGGATCGCTCTCGGCCTCGTAGGCAGCGCGCGCCTGCTCTAGGCAGCTGCCCGGCGTGTTGATCCCTTCCTCGGTGTGATGGAAGGCGCGGCGGGTCAGCCGCATGATCAGCTTCTTCTTCTCCTCGAGGTTTTCGGCCGGGGGCGCATAGCAGCGCACCCAGTAGCCCTCGTAAAAGATGCGCGTCACGCCATAGAGTTCGCGACGGGTGCCGTTATCGGGCATCTGGATCATCCGCAGGTACCGCTTGCGCGGCCGACGGAAAGCCGCGTCGGGCACGCATCCTACGCCTGATGCGCCGCCGTTCCTAGCCCGCATGTCGCGCGGACGGGCGCGGCGAGTGGTTCAGCAGGGTACGGCGCGGTTCGGGACCGGTGCCTTGCGCGGCAGCCGCAGGCGCTGCACCAGGCCGTGCAGCAGAGCGGCGATGAATTCGCTGCGCTCGCGGCGGGCACGGACGATCGCATCGGCGACGTCGCTGCGGGTGAGCTCCGGGGTCTCGTTGAGCAGGCTGTTCATTTCGGTGACTCCTGGGTCGTTGGGTGCGATGGCACCGGGTCGATGTGGTCATCCTAGTTGTTTCCAGATAATTGATTAATCCCCTATTCACTCATATTATCTTTTCCATTGAGTCACAAATAAGCGAAACACCCCATGGACAAGCTCGGCGAGATGACGATGTTCACGCGCACCGTCGACGAGGGGAGTTTCTCGGCGGCGGCACGCGCGCTGAAGCTGACGCCGTCGGCGGTCAGCAAGCAGGTGAGCCGCCTCGAGGATCGCCTCGGTGCGCGGCTGCTCAACCGCACCACGCGCCGCCTGAGCCTGACCGAGGAGGGGCGCGCCTTCCACGGGCGCTGCGTGCAGATCCTCGCGGAGATCGAGGAGGCGGAGACCGCGGTCACGGAACTGCACGCCGCGCCACGCGGCACGCTGCGCGTCGCCGCCGCGGTGGCGTTCTTCAACCACCGGGTGATGCCGCTGCTGCCTGAGTTCCTCGCGCGCTACCCCGAGGTCCACTTCGACCTGGTCATGACCGACCGCGAGGTCGACATGGTCGACGAGCGGATCGATGCCGCGATCCGCTTCGGCCGTCCGCGTGAGATGACGCTGATCGCACGCGAGCTCACGGTCAGCCGCCGCGTGATCTGCGCGTCACCGGCCTACCTCGCCAGGCACGGCACGCCCAAGACCCCTGCCGACCTCGCCCGACACAACTGCCTGACGCTGTCGACGCGCCCCGAATTCAACGTCTGGGAGTTCGGCGAGCGGCCGGAGGACCACCTGCGCGTCAGCGGCAACGTCGAGCTGAATCAGGCCGACGCCCTCTACGACGCCTGTCTCGCCGGCATTGGCCTGGCACGTGTCGCCGGCTACCTGGTCGACGACGACATCGAGGCCGGGCGCCTGGTCCCGGTGCTGACCGAGCAGCTCAAGGAGGCGTCGACGCTCTACGTTGTCTACCCGCACCGGCGCCATCTGTCGCCGAAGGTCCGGGCATTCGTCGATTTCCTGGTGGCAAAGTTTGACGAATCTGGGGTAATGACTTCGGCTTGGCCGGCGGCTACTACGACAGGCTGAACTACGGTTACGATGTCCCTGACGATTCAACTCACGTACTGATCGTGGGCCTGAACTACCGGTTCTGATTCGTCTTATGTTGTCGAACCCGCGGAACGCCTGTCCGACACGTACATGCTCCGCGTCGCACGCCACCCTGGTCTGCGATTGGCCCACGCAGGGATTTACCTCGAGTCCCCCAGGAGGACGCTTCATGTTCATCTCGTTTAACCATGACCATCACAAGACTGCGTGGATTCTCATCAGCGCCGTGTTCATGAGCCTCTGCTCCACCCTCGCCTTGGCGCAAAGGGCCGGCCAGAGCGTTTCGATCCAGTACGGCGTGGTGACCTCTGCGCGCCAGGTCGACCTCAGATCCAATGCCGTGCCTGGAGGCGCACTGGTCGGTGGCGCGTTGGGAATCGCCTCGGCATCGGGCAAGTCCTCGGGACGCAAGGCACGCAATTCGTTGATCGGCGCCATCGCCGGCGGGGTGATCGCCAACTCCGCACGCGGTGACACCCGCGGCATGCTCTACGACGTCAATCTGGTGTCCCAGGGCGAGGTGCAAATCGTCTCCGACCAGCGTGAGATCCGCATCGGCGACTGCGTGGCCGTCGAGCAGGCCGGCGGGACGGCCAACATCCGGCGCATGTCCAGCGCCTACTGCGAACCTACCAACGCCGCGGCGGTGACCTCGGTCGAGAGCGAAAGCCGGCGCGAGGCGGAGTCGTGCCGCCTGGCCAAGCAGGAACTCGTCGACGCCACGACGGCCCAGGAGGTCGACCTCGCCGCACGCAAGATTGCGCTGCTCTGTGACGATTGATCGGTTGGATTCATCGGGTGACCTTGGGTGCCATACTGAGGGGCAACCTTCGTCGGATTCCGATGCAAAGGAGATGCAGATGCCTCATCGATTGACCTTACTGATCGCCCTGTTTCCCCTGGCGCTTCTCGCGCTCAGCGGCTGCGCCTCCACGCCAGATGCCGGTGACAAAAAGATCCCGGAGGAATTGCGGTCGGATTTCCTGCGCGACTACGCACGGCTCGAGCCGGTGGGCGGCGACCTGCTGGTCTGGCGCTGGCTCAATCCCAAAGTCGATTTCAGCAAATACGACCGCTTCATGATCGAGACGATCGATTCCGTGGTGCCGCCGGCCTATCGCGAGACCCAGAGCCCAAACCCGAAGATCGTCGCCGCAGCCACGGCGTATTTCCGCGAGGCGCTCATCAGGGAACTGGGCAAGCGCTACGAGATCGTGGACAGCCCCGGGGAAAACGTCGGTCGCATCAGCATTGCTCTCACCAGCATCCAACCGTCGGCGAGGCAGCTCTCGAGCTGGCAGTACCTTCCCATTCCACTGGTCGTCGCGGGCGTGAGTGAGATGACCGGAGCACGGGAGCGGGACGTCGTGGCCTACATGGAGGGCTCCATCACCGACAGCCTGAATGGCGAACTGTTGATGGAGATGATGAAAGGCCGGGTCGGTCCCGCAGGTCGGATTCGCACCATCGAAGACGTCACGATGGAGGCCATCAAACCGATCCTCGACTTCTGGTCCGAGAACTACCTGCAGTTGCTCGAGGATGCTAAGCGAGGCTGATTCGGAGAGAGCCTTGCACCGAGACCACCCCACGTCAGGGATCGTCTCACACGGTCGCGAGCGCACGGTTTCAGGTCGTTTACTTCACGCAATCTCTGGATGCCAGACGCCTCGCTAACCGGACCTGCCAGCGTCATGCGCCCCTTCCTCTCAGGTGCACTCCTGCTGATGCTTGCGCTGGTCATGGAGACCGCACGGTCGGATGATCTGTTCGACCCGCTCTCTGACCCGGCCGATCGGGTCATCAGCCTGCCCTACGCCTTCTGGAACGAGAGTTTCGGCACGGCGGTCGGCTATGTCCATGCGGTCAACGGCTTCATGCAGCCCCAGGCCCGTGCACTGGGCACGCTGATCGCGGGATCGACGGGTTCGGCGATGGGCTTCTTCATGGGCCAGAACTTCCGGCCCTTCGCCTCAGATCGACTGTTCTTCGACCCGATCGTCTCGCTGGGCTACTTCAACGATGCCGACGCCTACGTCGACGGCAACCCAGCCTTCCCTGACGTGCGCGCCGGGAGCAACGCGTCCGATCCCGATGACCGCATCACCGGAAGCGGCTGGGACAATTTCTTCCGGTTGCGCTTGAGATACCTGCTCGACATCGGCAGCGGTCGCGACGAACTGATCCCGCGCTACACCATCAAGCACGGACTCCCGGTCGGCGAGAGCCTCGGCGGCACCCGTTACAACCCGCTCGAGAGTGGCTGGACCTACCTCGAGCTGCGCCCCTTCTACCGCTCCCAGAGCCTCGACGTCGACGGCGACGAGGTCGAGCAGCAGACCAATGGCGTCGAGTTCACGCTGTTCTGGGACAACCGCGACTACCCGGCCTCGGCGACGCGCGGCAATGGATTGACCCTGAAGGTGGCGCGCGACTGGGAACTGCTCGACAGCTCGGGATCGTGGACCAATCTCGCCATGGAGTACGACCACTACCTCGATCTAGGCGCTTCCGACAGTTATCGCCAGAGGGTCGTGGCATTCAACTTCTGGACCGCCTACTCACCCACCTGGGAGGTCCAGCCCGACGGCACCATCGAGCACCGTCCACCGGCGTTCAGCGGTGCGACTCTGGGTGGGCTGTTCCGGATGCGCGCCTACCCCTCCCAACGCTTCAGCGACAAGGCGGCGATCTACTACGCGGCGGAACTCAGGATGACCCCCAAATGGAATTTCTTCGACAGCTACCCGTGGCTGCAGCGCCATCTCGGTGTGGAGTGGATCCAACTGGTGCCGTTCGTCGAACTGGGCCGGGTCGCGCCCAACTGGGACGTGAGCACGCTGCATGAGGAGATGCAGTGGGACGTCGGAGTTGGCCTGCGCGCCTGGGCCAAGGGACTCGTGGTACGCATCGACGTGGCCGCATCGGAAGAGGACGTCGGCGTGCAGATGATGGTGGGTCAGCCGTTCCAGTTCTGAAGCGGGTGCTGCATGTGCGCCCATCTGGCCCTAGAAGCGTGCCCTGAGATAGAGCTGCGGGCCCCAGTAGTCGTATTCGAGCGCGCCCTTCCACTCGTCGTCCTCGACGTCGACATCGAGGCCGAAGAAGTTGATCGCGACGCCGATGCCGACGTTTTGCCAGGGCCAGTACTCGGTGTTGACGCGCACGTTGTAAAGCCCCCCTTTGTAGGCGGTCACGTCGTCATCGAGTTCGATATAGAAAAACTCCAGGCCCGCGCCAGCCGTCCACCGGTCCGAAACGTTGTAACGGTAGTCAACGCCGATGAGTGGCAACGGTCCGTCCGCCTCGGCATCCACGCGGCCTGTGGCATCCTCGTCGGCCACCCAAGCTGTGGCGTCGACCCTGAAGTCGATCGTCGTCCAGTGGACTCCCAGCGTCCCTGAGAGCTCATGCGTTTCGTCGTTGATGAACGAATAGGCATAGGAGAACGGGATCACGTCGAGTTCGAACTCGGTCGTCAGCGTGGCTCCAGCCTGGATGATCTTGCCGTCGTTGAGTTTGATGTCAGTGGTCGCGGTCGCTGTGGTGTCACGGTTGAAGACGTAGTAGGCCGCGCCGAAGCGATGCTTGTCGAATGGGCGCCAGTCGACGCTGAAATAACCCGTATCGACCTTTTCCTTGAGGCTCAGGTCGTCCTCCAGATCGATGGTCACACCCTTGCCAAGGGTCTTGCTGTCGACTCGCAGGTCGGTGTCGAACTCGGGCAGAAACACCCCCGCCGAAACCATGAAGCGTTCCGTGCCCGGTCGAACCCACTCCCCGGCGTGAGCAAGCATGGGAAGCATCAGCAGGAGTGCAGCGAACAGCGAGTGGCGACGAGTTGCCATGGGAGTATTCCTGGATCGTCGAGACCGGATTCTCGTCAGGATTTTAATGTGACTCAGCTCCATGAAAAACGCCCCGCAAGGGCGGGGCGTTGTGGATCGACTGCTGTGTGGACGTCGCGCTTCAGTGGTTGCTCGGGAACGTGTACTTGATCCCCTCGCGTACCCCGGCCGATGGCCAGCGCTGGGTGATGGTCTTGCGCCGCGTGTAAAAACGCATCGCGTCCGGCCCGTAGGCCGACAGGTCGCCGAACAGCGAGCGCTTCCAGCCACCGAAGCTGTGGTAGGCGACCGGCACCGGCAACGGCACGTTGACACCGACCATGCCGACCTTGATGTTGTCGGTGAAGTAGCGCGCCGCCTCGCCGTCACGGGTGAAGATGCAGGTGCCGTTGCCGTACTCGTGGGCGTCGATCAGGTCCATCGCCTGTTGCAGCGTCTCGACGCGCACCACGCAGAGCACCGGGCCGAAGATCTCGTCCTGGTAGATCTTCATGCCGGGCTGGACCTTGTCGAACAGGCAACCGCCCAGGTAGAAACCCTCCGGGTGGCCGGGCACCTCGATGTCGCGGCCGTCGACCGCCAGCTCGGCACCCTCCTCGACGCCGAGGTCGACGTAGCCACGCACCTTCTCGTAGTGGTCGCGGGTCACCAGCGGGCCCATGTCGTGGCCCTCCTCGAGGCCGTTGCCCACCTTCATGTTGGCGAGCTCCGCGGTCAGTTTCTCGACCACCGCGTCGCCGGTCTCGTCACCGACCGCGACGACCACCGGGATCGCCATGCAGCGTTCGCCACAGGAACCGTAGGCGGCGCCCATCAGCGCGCTGACCGCGTTGTCGATGTCGGCGTCGGGCATGACGATGGCGTGGTTCTTGGCGCCGCCGAGCGCCTGCACCCGCTTGCCGTTGGCTGTGCCGGTCGCGTAGATGTACTCGGCGATCGGCGTCGAACCGACGAAGCTGACCGCCTGCACGCGCGAATCGTGAAGCAGCGTGTCGACCGCCTCCTTGCCGCCGTGGACGACGTTCAGGACGCCGGGCGGCAGGCCCGCCTCCTCGAGCAGCTGCGGCACGAACAGTGCCGAGGTCGGATCCTTCTCGGACGGCTTGAGCACGAAGGTGTTGCCGGCGACCAGCGCCGCCGGGTACATCCACAGCGGCACCATGACCGGGAAGTTGAACGGCGTGATACCGGCGACCACGCCGAGCGGCTGGAACTCGCTCCAGGAGTCGACGCCCGGGCCGACGTCGCGGCTGTGCTCGCCCTTGAGGGTCTCGGGCGCGTAGCAGGCGAACTCGACGTTCTCGATGCCGCGCTGCAGCTCGCCCATCGAGTCGGCGAAGACCTTGCCGTGCTCCTCGGTCAGCAGCCGGCAGATCTCGTCGGCGCGCTCCTCGAGGAGCTGCTTGAAGCGGAACATGATGCGCGCGCGCTTGGCCGGTGTCGTCGCCCGCCAGGCCGGGAAGGCCGCCTCGGCGGCGGCGATCGCCTGCTCGACGGTCGCCTGGTCCGCCATCTCGACCTGGCGAATCACCTGGCCGGTCGCCGGGTTGTAGACCGGCTGGGTCGGCCCGCCCGAGATGACGACCTCGCCGTTGATCAGGTGACCGACGGTCTCGCTTCCGGTCTGCTGCCGGGTCTGTTCTGCTGTCTGCATGGTTCTCTTCTCTAGTGCGCCGTCTGGTGCACCTGCGCAACGGACGGCATGGATGATTCAATTCATTGTAGGTCGGGCTTCAGCCCGACGTGGTGGCCCTGATCAAGTGCAGTGTCGGACTGGAGTCCGACCCACACCCAACCCATGCCCCCATGGTTCGGGCTGCAGCCCGACGTGGTGGCCTCGATCAAGTGCGTTGCCGGACTGAGGTCCGACCCACATCGAACCCGGACCCGACATGCTCTGTGGGTCGGGCTTGAGCCCGACCGGCACCGATCGGCAAACGCTTCGGTCGTTCTCTAGTCCACCTCTCCGAGCGCCTCACCGAGCACGTTGACCAGGGTGTCGATCTCGTCACGCTCGACGATGAAGGGCGGCGCGAGGGCGATGCAGTCACCGCCGTAGCGCACGTAGACCCCCTTCTCCCAGCACTTCATCGCCACCTCGAACGGCCGACGGGCCGGTTCACCCGGCCAGGCGTCGAGCGTGAAGCCGGCGGCGAGGCCGAAGTTGCGGATGTCGGTGACGTGCTTCGTCCCCTTGAGCGAGTGGACCGCCGTTTCGAAGAAGGGCGCCATCTCGGCGACCCGGTCGACCAGCCTCTCGCGTTCGAGCAGGTCGAGCGCGGCCAGCGCCGCGGCGCACACCACCGGGTGCGCGGAGTAGGTGTAGCCGTGCGGGAATTCGAGCATGTACTCAGGACCGCCACTCTCCATGAAGGTCTGGTAGATCTCCTCCCTGGCGACGACGGCACCCATCGGCTGGGCGCCGTTGGTCAGCTGCTTGGCGAGGTTCATGATGTCCGGCACCACGCCGAACGCGTCACTGCCGAACAACGCACCGGAGCGCCCGAAACCGGTGATCACCTCGTCGAAGATCAGCAGGATGTCGTGGGCATCGCAGATCTCGCGCAGCCGCTGCAGGTAGCCGACCGGCGGCACGACGACACCGGCCGAGCCGGCGAACGGCTCGACGATCACCGCGGCGATGTTGGAGGCATCGTGCAGCGCGATCAGCTCGAGCAGCTCATCGGCCAGGTGCGCACCGTGCGCGGGCAGACCGCGCGAGAAGGCGTTCTCCTTGAGCAGGGTGTGCGACAGGTGGTCGGCGTCGACCGCCTGACCGAAGAGCTTGCGGTTGGGCCCGATGCCACCGACGCTGATGCCGCCGAAGTTGACGCCGTGGTAGCCCTTCGCGCGGCCGATCAACTTGGTCTTGGTCGGCTGGCCCTTCAGGCGCCAGTAGGCGCGCGCCATCTTCAGCGAGGTGTCGGCCGACTCCGACCCCGAGTTGGTGAAGAAGACGTAGTCGAGTCCGTCCGGGGTCATCGCCTTGAGGCGGTTGGCGAGCTCGAACGACAGCGGGTGGCCGAACTGGAACCCGGGCGCGTAGTCGAGCTGCGCGGCCTGGCGGCCAACCGCCTCGGCGATCTCGCGACGGCCGTGACCGAGCCCGCAGCACCACAGACCCGAGAGGCCGTCGAGGACGCGCCGCCCGTCGGCGTCGACGTAGTACGCCCCCTCAGCACCGACGATCAGCCGCGGGTTGGCCTTGAAATGGCGGTTGCCGGTATAGGGCATCCAGTGCGCCTCGAGATCGGCACGACTGAGCCCGGCCCATTCGCGGGCATCGAGGTTGATTGCGGGTTCCATGGCAACGTCCCGTGTGATTGCGATAACGGAATCGCCAATCTACGCCCGGAGCATGGTTGTGTAAATGATCGTTTTTACATGCTAAGTTTCATATTTATGAAACATTTGACACCACTGCCCATCAGGCGTCCCGGACGATGGTGAGAAAGGCGCTGCTCGGCCAGCTCAGCGACCTCGACATCCGGCTGTTGCGGGTGTTCCGCGCCGTGGTGGAGTGCGGCGGCATGGCGGCCGCGGAACTCGAGCTCAACATCGGCCGCTCGACCATCAGCCGGCACGTCAAGGACCTCGAGACTCGCCTCGGCCTGACGCTCTGCCATCGCGGCCGGGGTGGCTTCGCGCTGACCGCCGAGGGCCAGGCGGTCTACGACGCCACGCTGCGCCTGGTCGCGGCGCTTGACGGATTCAGGTCCGATGTCGACGACCTGCACCGTCGCCTGACCGGCACGCTGGTGCTGGCACTGTTCGACAAGACGGTCAGCAACCCGGCGTCGCACCTGCACGACGCGCTCGGCGCGTTCCACGATGCCGCCCCGGACGCGGCGATCGAGATGCACGTGCACGGCATCAACACCATCGAGCGCGGCGTCCTCGACAACCAGTTCCAGGTCGGCATCATCCCCGCGCACCGCCCATCGAGTGCACTCGACTACCTGCCGCTGTTCGGCGAACACATGGATCTTTACGTTGCGCCCGGGCATCCGCTGTTCGCGACGGGTGAGTCGGACAACGACGATGAGGCGATCCGCCGTCACGCCTACGCCGGCCTCGGCTACCACTCGCCGAACATGGAGAAGTCGCACGCCATGCGCCTGCGCCGGCAAGCCACGGCCTACGACCAGGAGGCGGTCGCGATCCTGGTGCGCTCGGGCCGCTACCTCGGTTACCTGCCCGATCACTACGCGCGCGCGTTCGTGGAGCGCGGCCAGATGCGTCGCATCGACAACCCACGCTTTCAGTACGACGTCGAGTTCGCGGCCATCGTGCGCCATGCGCCGAAGCCGTCGCGCATGGTCCAGACCTTCCTTGACAGTCTCGTGAAGGCCCACCCTCAGGCCGTCATGCCTGGCTAGTCCGGCAACAGCGTGGGCAGAGATGCGGTTAACATGCTCGCCTGCCAATCGGAACGGAACGACCGTGTCTTCCTTCGACATCTCCTCGATCCACGCCTTCCTGCCCTGCGCAACCCCTGACGCATGGGTCGAAGCGGCCCTGGAGGCGCAGGACGTGCTGCTGATCGACCATGCCAACTGCGAGAAGAAGGCGGCCAGCACCGCGCTGAACCTGCTCTACCGCTACACCGACGACTTCGCGCTGCTGGACAAGCTCTCGCGCCTGGCACGTGAGGAGATGCTGCACTTCGAGCGGGTCATCGCGCTGATGAAACGCCGTGGTATCGCCTACCGGCCGCTCAGCGCCTCGCGCTACGCGGCGCGGCTGCACCAGTCGATCCGGCGCGGCGAACCTGGCCGGCGAGTCGACACGCTGATCGTCGGGGCGCTGATCGAGGCGCGCTCCTGCGAGCGGTTCGCCAAGCTCGCCCCGCATCTCGACGAGGAGTTGGGCACCTTCTATGCGTCGCTTCTGAAATCGGAATCACGCCACTTCCGCGACTACCTGGCGCTGGCTCGCAAGGCAAACGGTGGCGCGTCGATCGACGCACGGGTCGCGCACTTCCTGGCGATCGAGCAGGAACTGATCGAATCCCCGGACAACGAGCTGCGTTTCCACAGCGGTCCGCCGGGCGGCACGTAGCCGGCCCGGCGGATGTCTGGAGACAGAGTCCCTAGAGGCTGCTGAGGTCGTCGATGGCGTCGACCACCAGGCCGGTGCCGACCGCGATCATCAGGATGTCCGACGCGACACGCACGAACTTGTGGCCAACGGGTGGCCGACCGAGGTCGATGACCAGACGGTCCGGCAGGTCGTAGTAGACGACGTCCGACGGCAGTCTGTAGCCGACCTGCCAGCGCTTCTTCGCCTGCCCCGGCGGCATGCAGCCGTTGTGCTTCTTCGCCAGCCCCGGTGGGCAGAATCCACTGCTATGCGCAGAGCGATAGTAATCGCGGATCTTCGTGCGCTCCCGATCCCCGAAGTGCCGCGTCTCGTAGCGCACCTCGACCACCGCGTCGTCGCCCTTGATCTTCATGTTCTTCCCACCCTTGCCGGCCCACGACGGCTTGCCGGCGAGCGCCGGGCCGCTGGCGAGCAGGCCGGCGACGAACAGCGCCGCAAGCACCTGGATCATCAACATTCGGTTCGACATGGCCTCACTCCCTCTGGTCGTCTGGCCGGGTGATATGCAGAGGCCCGGCTCCTGACTCAACCCTAGGGCGAACCGGTGCCTGGAGCTGTGAACCGCATCACAAACCGGGGCATCGGCAGGACACCCTTGCAGCTGCGCTTGCGTCGGCGTGGCCAACCGGTACCATCGCCGCTCACCGTTGCACGACGCACCCCATGAGCAAGATCGTCCTGATCAACGTCTCCGGCCACGATGCGCCGGGCCTGACCGCCTCGCTGACCGGCGTGATGAGCCGCTACGGCGTGCGCATCCTCGACATCGGCCAGGCGGTGATCCACGACACGCTGTCGCTCGGCATGCTGGTGCAGATCCCGGACCGTTTCGAGGACTCCGCGGCCCTGAAAGACATCCTGTTCCACCTGCACGAAGCCAAGCTTCAGGCACGCTTCACACCGGTCAGCGAGGCCGACTACGAGGCATGGGTCGCCGGACGCGGCAAGTCGCTCTACGTGATCACCGTGCTCGGCCGCGAGATCGAGGCCGAGCACCTGCACCGCATCGCCACGGTGGTCTCCGCCAACGGTCTTAACATCGAGGACATCCAGCGCCTGACGCGACGCGTCTCGCTGCGCCCCGACACCGGCCCGCAGCAGGCGTGCATCCAGCTCAGCGTGCGCGGCGAGACGGTCGAGCCCGAAGCGATGCAGGCCGAGTTCATGGCGATCAGCCACGACCTGGGCGTCGACGTCGCGTTCCAGAAGGAGGGCCTGTTCCGTCGCAACCGGCGCCTGGTGGTGTTCGACATGGACTCGACGCTGATCCGCCACGAGGTGATCGACGAGCTCGCGGCACTGGCCGGCGTCGGTGAGCAGGTCGCGACGATCACCGAGGCGGCGATGCGTGGTGAACTCGATTTCCAGGCCAGCTTCCGCAAGCGTGTTGCGCTGCTCGCCGGGCTCGACGCGGGCATGCTGCCGGAACTGGCCGCGCGCCTCGAGCTGACCGAGGGCGTCGAGCGGCTGTTCAAGTACCTGCGCATCCTCGGCTACAAGACCGCGGTGGTCTCGGGCGGTTTCGACTATTTCGGTCGCCACCTGCAACAGCGGCTTGGCCTCGACTACGTCTACGCCAACGAACTCGAGATCGTCGATGGCAAGGTCACCGGACAGGTCAGCGGCGAGATCATCGACGGCACGCGCAAGGCGAGCCTGCTGCAGGAGATCGCCGCACTCGAGCAGATCGATCTCGAACAGGTCGTCGCCGTCGGCGACGGCGCCAACGACCTGCCGATGCTTGGCCTGGCCGGGCTCGGCATCGCCTTCCACGCCAAGCCGGTGGTGCGCGCGACCGCCCGCCAGTCGATCTCGACCATCGGCCTCGACGGCATCCTGTACCTGCTCGGACTGCGCGACTTCGAGACCGACGAGGGCAAGACCTAGACACGCCGTGCGCCGCGCACGCGTCGGGGAAGACGCGCACGACAGGGGTGTTGCCAGGAATTCAGGAAATGCGGGTTGGAGCGCAGGCCTGCCGGGCTTGCGTCCGAGGGGTGACGGAACGCCAGTCCCTGCCGGGACCGCGGCCCGTCGCGGCGAGACTCAGTTCTCGCCGAGAATCACGGATCGGGTCAGGTGACGGCTGTCGTCATCCTGGCCCAGAGGGCAGATCTCCAGCGTCTGCAGGATATGCTCGTAGGTGGGCTCGTGATCGCGCTGCTCGGCACGCTCCTGCCCGCTATCCTGACGCTCCGCCACAGAATCGGCATAGGTGATCATGGTTCTTCCTGCTCTACGGGTAATGGCCCGTAAAAGCAATGTAATACATCTGTAAATTAAATCAACCGTTTCACATACGTATATAACTTACGGAATATTCATGCATCATCTGTGGGGAATTGCGGCCGCATGCCCCCAGTCCGACCCATTCCCGGCCGCATCAGCGACCGGCCAGGTACGGGATGACCCGTCCCAGCGGTTGAGTCGTTCTGCGGAATGTCGCCCCGGCACGCTGCCGGGACGACCGGAAGGCGACGTCAGGCGTTGACGGCGCCAGCCGTCTCGGCCAGCGAGGACGCGTTGATCGCCGCGTGGTACGTGACCTCGAAATCGGTGCCGCGCAGGGTCTTCTTGACCATGCCCTCGAGGTTGGGCCGCTTCTCCTCCGGCGTCTCGCCCTTGCCGATGCCGCCGCCGAACTCGACCATCGTGCCCACCCCCTCGGCCAGGGCCGACTGCAGGTTGGCGTGCCACATGACCGGATGGAACAGCTGGAAGAAGAGCCGCGAGCGGATCGCGACCGGATCGGGGTCGTGGAAGCCGCCGGTGAAGTTCGACAGCACGCGCACGCTGGAGAGCTCGAAGCTCGCCGAATCGAGCACCTCGCGGTAGCGACGCGCCGCCTCGACCATGTAGTAGGTGTGGAACGCGCCCTCGGTCTTCAGGCGGGCCGGGCGCTTGCGCGGGAACGCCTCGGAGACCGCGTTCTCCAGCGCCTCCAGGTCGCTGCTGCGCCCACCGACCACGGTCTGGTCAGGCAGGTTGCAGCCGGCCACGGCGCAGAAGTGGCGCTCGGCGAGTGGGCGGATGGTGTCGAGATCGATCGGGAAGGCGGTCATCTCGCCCTCGCCGTGGGTGCCCATGAGCTCGCCGCGCTGCTGCACCAGCCGCACCGCGTCGGCGAAACCGAGCGCCCCGGCCGCGACCAGCGCCGAGTACTCGCCGAGGCTGTGGCCCGCGGCCATGCCCGGCTTGAGCCGATCGTCGGTCAGCTCGCGGAACACCTCGAGGCAGGCGATCGAGTGGGTCAGGATCGCCGGCTGGGTGAAGCGCGTCAGGTTCAGCTGGTCGTCGGGATCGTTGAACGCCAGCTCGGCGAGGTCGTAGCCGAGCACCTCGCTCGCCTCGCTGTAGACCTTGCGCGCAACCTCGTACTCGGCATGCAGGTCGCTGCCCATGCCGCGGTACTGCGAGCCCTGGCCGGGGAACAGGAAGAGGACGTGCTGGGCCGTGTCGGACATGGTCTGGGATTCCCGGTTGGCGAAGTGGGCGGCAGGATAGCCAGCCGGTCAGGGCATGGCAAGGCACCCCGACCAACAGCGAAAAGGCACCTAACAGATGCTTTCTGTGGGTCGGGCTCCAGTCCGACGGCAGTGCATGCGACGTTTCGGGACCCGCGTCGGGCTGAAGCCCGACCCACAACAGTCATGGTGCATCTGGACTAGCCCGCCAGCCGCGAGAACGCGTCGACCACCTCGGGCGGGGCCTGCACCAGCTCGATCAACACCCCCTCGCCACCGATCGGGGCGTCGTCGCTGCCCTTCGGGTGGATGAAGGTGATATCAAATCCGGACGCTCCCTTGCGGATGCCTCCCGGGGTAAAACGCACGCCCTGCGCCTCGAGCCACGCGACCGCGGCGGGCAGGTCGTCGATCCACAGCCCGACGTGGTTCAGTGCAGGGTCGTTGACGCGCGGCTTCTTGTCCGGATCGAGCGGCTGCATCAGGTCGACCTCGACCTTCAGTGGCCCGGAACCTGCGACGGCGATGTCCTCGTCGACGTTCTCGCGCTCGCTCTGGAAATCACCACTCAACGTCAGGCCGAGGGTGTCGATCCAGAGACGGCGCAGCTTCATCTTGTCCAGCGCGCCCACGGCGATCTGCTGGATGCCAAGGACCTTGAAGGGGCGTTCACCGCTCATGTTCGTCTCCGTCTATTGGGCAGATGTGCGTTGGATTCCTGTAGGTCGGACTTCAGTCCGACATGTCGGGCTAAAGCCCGACCTACAAATTGGGTTCCGAAGTTTGGTTCAATCCCAGCGCTCGTGGTGTTTCAGGAACAGCTCGAGCAGCTCGCGCGCGGCCAGCGTCGCTGGCATGCGACCCTCGCTGACCGCGGCCTCGAGCTCGGGAATCCTCCGCCGCACCTCCGGGTCGCCCTGCAGCGCCCACACCAGGCTGTCGTTGACCTCGGACCACATCCAGGCACGCGCCTGGGCCGCGCGCCGCGCGTCGAACTCGCCGCTGTTCTGCAGCGTGTCGCGGTAGTCGAGGACGTTCTGCCAGGCCGTATCGATGCCCTGGCCGCTGCGCGCCGAGCAGGTGCGCACCGGCACCTTCCAGTGCGCGGAGCGCGGGTGCAGCAGCTGCAGCGCGCTGCGGTACTCGGCCGCGGAACGGCCGGCGGTGGCCTCGAGGTCGCCGTCGGCCTTGTTGACCAGCACCAGGTCGGCGAGCTCCATGATGCCGCGCTTGATGCCCTGCAGTTCGTCGCCGCCGCCCGGCAGCAGCAGCAGCAGGAACATGTCGGTCATCTCCGCGACTTTCGTCTCCGACTGGCCGACGCCCACCGTCTCGACCAGGATCACGTCGTAGCCCGCCGCCTCGCACAGCAGCATCACCTCGCGCGTGCGCCGCGCGATGCCGCCAAGCGTGTTGCCCGACGGTGACGGCCGGATGTAGGCCTCGCTGCGCCGCGAGAGCTCCTCCATCCGCGTCTTGTCGCCGAGGATCGAGCCGCCACTGATCGCCGACGACGGGTCGATCGACAGCACGGCGACCCGGTGGCCTGCGTCGATGACGTGGATGCCGAACGCCTCGATGAAGGTCGACTTACCGACCCCCGGCACGCCCGAGATACCCAGACGCACCGAGTTCCCGGCATGCGGCGCCAGGCGCTGCAGCAGCGCACTGGCCACGGCACGGTGATCGCTCCGGGTCGACTCGACCAGCGTGATCGCGCGCGCCAGCGCACGCCGCTGACCCGCCAGCACACCCTCGGCGAGGGACTCGGTCTGCGGGTCGGACACTGGCAGTTCAGACGAGGCCTGCGCCTGCGTCACTCGAACTCCATGATCTTGTCGTCGACCGCGAGGTTTGCACCGGGCTCGAAGTTGACCTTCGCGACCACGCCATCGCGCTCGGCACGCAGCATGTTCTCCATCTTCATCGCCTCGAGCACGGCGAGCTCCTCACCGGCCTTGACCTCGTCGCCCGGCTTGACCGCAACCGAGACCAGCAGGCCCGGCATCGGCGAGAGCAGGAACTTCGACATGTCCGGCGGCGCCTTGACCGGCATGTGCGTGAGCAGCTTCGCGGCACGCGGGGTCACCACCTTGACCTGCGATTCGCTGCCGGCGTGCAGCAGACGCAGGGTCTGGTTGGTGCGCTCGACCTGGACGTGGATCTCCTGGCCGTTGATGGTGCCACTGAAGAGCGGCTGGCCGAACTCCCAGTCGCTGCGCACCTCGTACGTGGTGTCGTCGAGCAACACGTCGTGGCCACGCTCGGCCGGGATCACGGTGACCGGGTAGTGCGCATCGTCCATCACCACCACCCAGTCGCTGCGCACGCGCCGCTCGTGACCACGCAGCTGGCCGTCGATCTGCGCCGCGCGGTCGCGGTAACCGCGCTGGATCGCGGCGGCGACTGCGGCGATCAGCGCCGGGTCGTCGTGTGGCAGGTCGCCGGGGTGGAAGCCGTCCGGGTACTCCTCACCGATCATGTTGGTGCTCATCTGTCCCGAGATGAAACGCGGGTGCACCATCAGCGCCGACAGGAAACTCAGGTTGCTCGACACGCCGCGGATGATGAAGCGGTCGAGCGCCGAGCGCATCTGCGCGCTGGCCTCCTCGCGGGTCGCCCCGTGGGTGATCAGCTTGGCGATCATCGGATCGTAGTACATCGAAACCTGACCGCCCTCGAACACGCCGGTGTCGACGCGCACGTGCGCATCCTCGACCGGGGGCTGGTAGCGCACCAGGCGCCCGATCGACGGCAGGAAGTTGCGGAACGGGTCCTCGGCGTAGACGCGTGACTCGATCGCCCAGCCGTGGATACCCACTTCGGCCTGGGTGATCGGCAACTTCTCACCGGCGGCGACGCGGATCATCATCTCGACGAGATCGACGCCGGTGATCAGTTCGGTGACCGGATGCTCCACCTGCAGGCGGGTGTTCATCTCGAGGAAAAAGAAATTGCGTTCGCTGTCGACGATGAACTCGACCGTGCCGGCCGACTCGTAATCGACCGCCTTGGCCAGGGCCACGGCCTGTTCGCCCATCGCCTTGCGCGTGGCCTCGTCGAGGAACGGTGACGGCGCCTCCTCGATCACCTTCTGGTGACGACGCTGCAGCGAGCATTCACGCTCGTTGAGGTAGATGGCATTGCCATGGCCATCCGCCATCACCTGAATCTCGATATGGCGCGGTTCCTCGATGAATTTCTCGGCGAACACGCGATCGTCACCGAAGCTCGAACGGGCCTCGTTGGAGGCACGCTCGAAGCCGTCTCGGCAGTCGGCATCATCGCGCGCGATACGCATGCCCTTGCCACCGCCTCCGGCGGTCGCCTTGAGCATCACCGGGTAGCCGATCTCATTGGCGATCTCGACGGCATGGTCGGCATCACGAATGACGCCAGTGAAGCCAGGGATGGTGTTCACGCCGGCCTCGTCGGCGAGTTTCTTCGAGGTGATCTTGTCACCCATCGCCTCGATGGCGCGGGTCTTCGGGCCGATGAAGGCGATGCCGTTTTCCGCCAGCATGGCGCAGAACTCGGAGTTCTCGGACAGGAACCCGTAGCCGGGATGCACCGCCTGGGCGCCGGTATCGAGGCACGCCTGGACGATCTTCTCCTTCAGCAGGTAGCTCTCTGTCGACGGCGGCGGGCCGATGTGCACCGCCTCGTCGGCGAGCTGCACGTGCAACGCGTCACGATCGGCGTCGGAGAAGACGGCCACGGTCTTGATGCCCATCTTGCGCGCGGACTTGATGACACGGCAGGCGATTTCGCCACGGTTCGCAATGAGAATTTTATCGAACACTAGTCTGTCCCCTTCACGGCGCGAGCTGCGCCTTCCTCTCTTGTTCCTTCGCAGCGTCCGCAGCACAAGGATGTGCTGCCATTTTCAGCGGCACCAGCCGGTGAAAATGAAGGCAATCCGAGACCACGTCTTGGATTGCCGCCTCCGGGGCGGTCCGGGATGGACCGATCCTGGAGATCAATCGAATCACAGCGGAATGTTGTCGTGCTTGCGCCACGGATTGTCGAGTTCCTTATCACGCAGCATCGCCAGCGAGCGGCAGATGCGCTTGCGCGTGGCGTGCGGCGCGATGACGTCGTCGATGTAGCCACGGCTGCCGGCGATGAACGGATTGGCGAACTTCTGCCGGTACTCCTCGGTGCGCGCGGCGATCTTGTCGGTGTCGCCGATGTCCTCGCGGAAGATGATCTCCACCGCGCCCTTCGGCCCCATCACCGCGATCTCGGCGCTCGGCCAGGCGAGGTTGACGTCACCGCGCAGGTGCTTGGAGCTCATGACGTCGTAGGCGCCACCGTAGGCCTTGCGCGTGATCACCGTGACCTTGGGCACGGTGGCCTCGGCGTAGGCGAACAGCAGTTTCGCACCGTGCTTGATGATGCCGCCGTACTCCTGCGCGGTGCCCGGCATGAAGCCTGGCACGTCGACGAAGGTGATGATCGGGATGTTGAAGGCGTCGCAGAAGCGCACGAAGCGCCCGGCCTTGATCGACGACTTGATGTCCAGGCAGCCGGCCAGGACCATCGGCTGGTTGGCGACGATGCCGACCGGGTAGCCGTCCATGCGCGCGAAGCCGATGATGATGTTGCCGGCGTGCTCGGGCTGCATCTCGCAGAACTCGTTGTCGTCGGCCACCTTGTAGATCAACTCCTTCATGTCGTAAGGCATGTTGGGGTTGTCCGGGATCAGGGTGTCGAGCGACATGTCCAGCCGCTCCGGCTTGTCCGGGGTCGGCCGGAACGGCGGGTCCTCGCGGTTATTGGCCGGCAGGTAGTTGATGAAGCGGCGGACCATCAGCAGCGCCTCGACGTCGTCGTCGTAGGCACGGTCGCAGACGCCCGACACCGTCGAGTGGGTCAGCGCCCCGCCCAGCTCCTCGGCGGTCACCTCCTCGTGGGTCACGGTCTTCACCACGTCGGGTCCGGTGACGAACATGTAGGAGGTGTCGCGCACCATGAAGATGAAATCGGTCATCGCCGGCGAGTAGACCGCGCCACCGGCACACGGCCCCATGATCACCGAGATCTGTGGGATCACGCCCGAGGCCATCACGTTGCGCTGGAACACCTCGGCGTAGCCACCGAGCGAGGCCACGCCTTCCTGGATGCGTGCACCACCCGAATCGTTGAGGCCGATCACCGGGGCGCCGACCTTCATCGCGTGGTCCATGACCTTGCAGATCTTCTCGGCGTGCGCCTCGGAGAGCGAACCGCCGAAGACCGTGAAGTCCTGGCTGAAGACGAACACCACGCGGCCGTTGATGGTGCCGTAGCCGGTCACCACGCC
>JAACFL010000013.1 GCA_009937385.1 Gammaproteobacteria bacterium
AGGTTGAGGTCTCGTGGTGCTCCGACCCCGGTACGAAATGCATCCCCGAGCTCCACCATCCGTGCAGGGCTCTCCATCGGGTCGCCCCCCGGCATCGGCCGGCCATCGGCGCCGATCCGCTGGACATTCGCTAAGCCGCGCTCCTCGCCATCCCCCCACCAACCGCATGCCGACGTCAGTTCAGCCGACAGCAGGCACGCCAAAAGACAGAGGACTCGAGCGAATGTGCCGACACCCGGGCTCGGCGTTCGCCCGGCGCCCAGCACACGCCTCGCAACGGTGACACACCACCCCCGAGCGCTTGCCGTGAAAACCGACATCAGCCACTCCCCGGATCACGCCGCGGACGCCGCCTGGCCTGGGGCATCAGGTGGATCGCCTCGCGCGGCAGGCTGACCCGCAGTTCCCGACCGACCCTGAGCTCGTGTCTGGATGCCACGCGAGTAGGCAGCGTCATGTGCAACAGCAGGCCCGGTGCAGCCTGGCACTTCAGCACCGCCTGACTGAGCGCCCCCCCGGAAAGCAGTGCGATCACCCGCGTGTCGAAACCGTTCTCACCGTCTTCACGCCGTGCCTTGTCGGGGATCAGCAACACGTTGGTCGGCGCCACGCACCAGGAAATCGTCTCGCCGATTGCATGGTCCGGCGCATGCCTGATCTTCAGCGGCCTGCCACCCCAGGTGATCTCGCTCCACCCTCCATCCCCGGCATGTGCCGTGACCGTCGCATCGTGGATGTTGCGCGTGTCAATCAACCTTGCGATCTCGGCGGTCGCCGGATGCGCGATCACCTCGCCCGGCGAACCCACCTGCAGGCTGCGCCCCCGATGCAGCACGCAGATGCGGTCTGCGAGCATGCACGCCTCGTCGAGGTCGTGGGTGACCAGCACGATCGGCACCTCGAGGCTGTGTGCGAGGTCGGCGAGCTCGAGGCGCAGGCGATGCCGGGTAACCTGGTCGACCGCCGAGAACGGCTCGTCGAGCAGAAGCACCGCCGGATCACGCGCCAGGGCCCGCGCCAGCGCGACGCGCTGCTGCTCGCCCCCACTGAGCTGGTCCGGGCGGCGCTGTTCCAGTCCCGCGACGCGGGTGCGTGCCAGCCAGGCCATCGCGCGCGCCTCGCGCTCTTCCTCGGGCAGGCCCAGCAGGGCGATGCGCACGTTGTCGAGCACGCTGAGGTGCGGGAACAGCGCGTAGTCCTGGAACAGCAGGCCGACGCGACGGGCCTGGGGCGCGAGGTCGACGCCCTTGCCGCTGTCGAACAGCACCCGGCCACCGCAGGTGACCTGCCCCTCCTGCGCCCGTGCGAGACCGGCGATGGCACGCAGGATGGTGGTCTTGCCGCTGCCGGAGGGACCGACCAGCGCGAGCATCTCGCCGGGTGGGCAGTCGAACGCAACGTCGAGCGGGATCGGACCCGGTTGCTCGAATTGCACCTCCAGGCCGCGGTTCATGCCAGGCGCCCCGGCACCTTGGGTGCACGCCGCCGTCGCTCGACGGCGTAGACCACGCTGACGGTGACCAGCGCGAACCCGAGCAGGGCCAGCGACATCGTCCCGGCCGCGGCATCGTCGAACGCCTGGGTGCGGTCGTAGATCGAGATCGCCAGCGTGCGCGTCTCGCCGGGGATGTTGCCCCCGACCATCAGCACCACGCCGAATTCGCCCAGGGTGTGGGCGAAGGTGAGCACCGCGGCCGACAGCAGGCCGGGCCAGGCGAGCGGCAGCTCGACACGCCAGAACGTCTGCCAGCCACTCAGCCCGCTGCACCATGCCGCCTCGCGCAGCCGGACGGGGACCGCTTCGAACGCGCGCAACAGCGGCTGCACCGCGAACGGCAAGCTGTAGACCAGCGACGCGAGCAGCAGGCCGCTGAAGGAGAACGCCAGCGTGGTGCCGGTGGTGGTCTCGTAGAGGCGGCCGAGCAGGCTGTCACGGCTGAAGGCGACCAGCAGGTAGTAACCGAGCACGGTCGGCGGCAGCACCAGCGGCAGCGCCACGACGCCCTCGATGACGCTGCGGCCCGGGAACGTCTTCCACGCCAGCACGCGTGCCAGCCAGACCGCGAACAGCAGCAGGATCACCGTGGTCGCGGCCGCCAGCTGCAGGGAGACCTGGAATGCCAGCCAGTCCATATCAGGGCACTCCGAATCCGTGGCGGGCGAGGATCGCATGCGCCTCCGTCCCGAGCAGGAAGGCGTAGAACGCCTCGGCGATCGGACCCGCGTCCGGCAGCAGCACCATGCGCTGGCGCAGTGGAGCATGCAGCTCGCCCTTCACGGGAACGAAGTCGCCGCGCGCCGCGACCGCCGGCTGCATCGCGAGTGATTTCGCGATCAGCCCGGCCTCCGCCGCTCCACTGGTGACGAAGCGCGCCGCCTGGGCAACGCTCTCACCGACCGCCAGCGCCGGTTGCAGTGCGCGCCACGCGCCGCTCGACTCCAGGGCCTGGCGCGCGGCAATGCCGTACGGGGCATGTTCGGGGTGGGCGAGTGCGAGACGGCGCAGCCCGCCGGCCTCGTGCAGCGCCGGCAGCTGCT
Source organism: Gammaproteobacteria bacterium (assembly GCA_009937385.1). Taxonomy (GTDB): domain Bacteria; phylum Pseudomonadota; class Gammaproteobacteria; order QNFN01; family QNFN01; genus QNFN01. Next base: position 2,539 of record JAACFL010000013.1, read on the forward strand.
GCAGCGGCGTGGCGGGATCGATGCCACCGCCGGTCGCCGAGAACAGCACCAGCTCGCCGAGTGCGTAGACCGCGCCGGCATCACGCGTCAGTCCGGTGCTCGCGAGGGTCGCGACGTAGGCCTCGTTGGCCGAGAGGAACAGCTCGAACGGCGCGCCACGCTGGATCTGCCGGGCCAGCAGCCCGGAGGCGCCGTAGCTGACCTCGACGGCGCCCCCACCCTGCGCCCGGAACGCGGCGACGATCTCGGGCAGCACGAAGGCCAGCGAGGATGCGGCGGCGACACGCGCCTGGACCGTGGCAACCGCGGCGCCGCTGGCGACCAGCAGGCACAGGAACAAGAACATTCGCGCGATGCGTGCCATGCCGCCCCTACGCACCCGAGTGCATGCGCTGGCCCGTCGTACGCGGTCTCAGCCGCCGGTGACCGACATCGGCACCGCGCCATGCGCACCGGCCGCGCTGAAGCCATGTCCCTGCGGCTTGCGCGCAATGGCGTCGCGGATCGCCTGGCGCAGTTCGTCGTCGTCCGCGCCGTCTCGCAGCAACCGCCCCAACGGTGCCGCCTCCTCGCGACCCAGGCAGAGCACCAGGTCGCCCTTGGCGGTCAGGCGCACGCGGTTGCAGTCGTCGCAGAAATGTCTCGACATCGCCGAGATCACGCCGACGGTCCCCTGCCCGGCCCGGAAGTAGCTGGCCGGACCGCCACCGCGCATCCCGGTCAGTGGCTCGAGGTCGCTGCCGCTGTGCTCGCGCACCCGCGCGAGGATCGATTCGGCCGGGTAATAGAGCTCCATCGTCCCGGCACCGCTGGTGCCCACCGGCATGGTCTCGATGAAGCGCAGGTGACAACCGCGGGCGGTCGCGTAGTCGACCATCGCCTCGATCTCGCCGTCGTTGATGCCGGCCATCACGACCATGTTCAGCTTGACCGGCGCCAGGCCGACCTCCAGCGCGCGCTCGATGCCGGCCAGCACGTGCGCGAGATCGCCGCCTCGGGTGATCTCTTTGAAGTTGGCGGGATCGAGCGAATCGAGCGAGATGTTGACGCGTTGCAGGCCTGCCTCGGCGAGACCGCCGGCGAAGCGCACGAGCTGGTCGCCGTTGGTGGTCAGCGACAGGTCATCGAGCCCCGGCAGGTCCGCGAGCTCGGCGACCAGGCCCGTCAGGTTGCGGCGCACCAGCGGCTCGCCGCCGGTCACGCGCACCTTCTGCACCCCGAGTTCGACGAACAGACGCACCAGGCGCACCATCTCCTCGGTGCGCAGCATGTGGGTATGCGGCTCGAGCTTGATGCCCTGCTCGGGCATGCAGTAGAAACAGCGGTAGTTGCAGCGATCGGTCACCGACAACCGGAGGTAGGCGACGCGCCGGCCGAAGCTGTCCTTCAGCATCTCCATCACCTCGCTCCCGTCCAGGCCGTATCACGGCGCTTGCCATGCATTATGCATGAAACGGGAGTTTCCCGAGGGCGGGGTCAGTCACGCTCCCAGATCGCGAGTCGCTCGAGGAAGTCGGCCTCGTCGAGAACTTCGACACCGAGCTCGGTGGCCTTGGCCAGTTTCGAACCCGCTTCGCTGCCTGCGATCACGAACGCGGTTTTCTTCGACACGCTTCCGGCGACCTTGGCACCGAGCGCCTGCAGCCGCGCCTTGGCCTCGGTACGTGGCATCGCCTCGAGGGTGCCGGTCAGCACCACCGAACTCCCGGCCAGCGGTGCATCGGCATCGGCCGCCGGGCGCGGTTCATGAGACTGCCAGCGGACACCGAGGGCACGCAGCGCCTCGATCACCTCGCGATTGTGCGACTCGGCGAAGAACGCGGCGACATGCTGCGCGACCACCGGGCCGACGTCCGGGACCTGCTGCAACGCCTCGACATCGGCTTCGCGCAACGCCGGTAGATCGCCGAACTGGGTGGCCAGTGCCCGTGCGGTGCTCTCGCCGACCTCGCGGATGCCGAGCGCGAACAGGAAGCGCGGCAGCGTGGTGGCCTTGCTGCGTTCCAGCGCCGCGACGAGGTTCTGCGCCGATTTCTCACCCATGCGCTCGAGACCGGCCAGCGCCTCGACGTCGAGACGGTAGAGGTCGGCGACGCTCGCCACCAGGCCCGCGTCGACCAGCTGGTCGACCAGCTTGTCGCCCAGCCCCTCGATATCCATCGCCAGGCGCGACGCGAAGTGACGGATCGCCTGCTTGCGCTGCGCCGGGCAGTAGAGACCACCGCTGCAACGCACCGCGCTCGCCTCCTCGTCGCGTACCAGTGCCGAGCCGCACACCGGGCAGGCGGGCGGCAGCTCGACGGCCCGTTCGCCGCCGTCGCGGCGTTCCGCGACCACCCCGACGATTTCCGGGATCACGTCGCCGGCACGGCGTACGCTGACGGTGTCGCCGATGCGCACGTCCTTGCGCGCGATCTCGTCCATGTTGTGCAGCGTGGCGTTGGTGACCGTCACCCCGCCGACGAACACCGGTTCGAGGCGCGCGACCGGTGTCAGCACGCCGGTGCGCCCGACCTGGAAGTCGACGTCGAGCAGCCGGGTCAGCTCCTCCTGCGCCGGGAACTTGTGCGCGATGGCCCAGCGCGGTGCGCGCGCCACCTGGCCAAGCTCCGTCTGCCAGTCGCGCCGGTCGACCTTGTAGACCACGCCGTCGATGTCGAAATCGAGGGCATCGCGACGCTCAAGCATCGCCGCATGGTAGGCGAGGCAACCGTCGCTGCCGCAGACGACCTCGACCTCGCCACTGCTCGGCAGGCCCCAGTCGCGCAGCCGCTGCAACACCTCGGAGTGGCGCCCGGGGAGTTCGGCGTCGACACGGCCAACGCCGTAGGCACAGAAGTTGAGTGGCCGCTGCGCGGTGACCACTGGATCGAGCTGGCGCAGGCTGCCGGCCGCCGCGTTGCGCGGGTTGACGAACGGCTTCTCGCCGCGCGCCTCGGCCTGGCGGTTGTACTCGACGAACCCGGAGCGGGTCATGAAGACCTCGCCACGCACCTCCAGCAGCGGCGGCACGTCACCGCGCAAGCGTAGCGGAATGCCCCGGATGGTGCGGACGTTCTGCGTCACCTCCTCGCCGCGCCGGCCGTCGCCCCGGGTCGCGGCGACCGTGAGCCGGCCGTCGTGGTAGGTGAGCGACACCGCCAGTCCATCCAGCTTCGGCTCGGTGACGTAGTCGATCTCGACGACGTCGAGAAGCTCGCGCAGGCGGCGGTCGAAGTCGTGCACTTCTTGAGCATCGAAGGCGTTGCCGAGCGACAGCATCGGCTCGAGGTGCTCGACCTCGGTGAACGCCGCGAGCGGCTCGGCGCCGACCCGCTGGGTTGGCGATTCCGTGGTCACCAGTTCCGGGTGCCGCGTCTCGAGTTCGACCAGCTCGCGCATCAGCCGGTCGTACTCGGCGTCCGGCACGCTCGGCGCGTCGAGGACGTAGTAGCGGTAGTTGTGCTCGTCGAGTTCGCGGCGCAGTTCGGCAGCCCGGTTGCGTGCCGCGGCGATGCGCTCTTGCGCCATCACTGCCCTGCGCGGGCCGCCTCGTCGCGCAGCGCGGCAAGCGTGGTGTCGTTCAACGGCGTGCGCCGGGTGTCGCAGAGCGTGCAATCGAGCCGTTCGGCGAGACGTCGCCCAACGTCGAGCATCGCCTCGAACGTTTCGAGGTGGTCGCCAGGGCCCTCGAGCACCTGGAACAGCATCAGCCCCGGGGTGGTCAGACCGTCGAGCGTGAGCGGATCGAAGAGCCCCGGTTCGACCAGGTTCGCGGCGCTGTAGAGCGCCCGTCCCTCCTCGCCGATGCGCTCGAACAGACCCCGCGAGCCGAGCCCCAGGCCGTGGTCCGTGAGTACCCTGCGCAGGCGGATGCCGCTGATGCTGCCACTCGCCGAAACCAGCGTGACCGCCAGCACCACCGGTGCGGGTTCCGTTGGGGATTCGGCGGGTGCCGGCTCGTCGCGCGCGGCTTCGCGTGGCGGCGGCTCCTCGAGCAGCACATCGGCAGGCTCATCGCTGCGGATCAGCGCCTCGAGCTCGCTGGCCAGGATGTCGGGCGTCTCGTCGTCGATCACCGGCTCGCGCCTGGACACGGGCCTGGGCGTACCGACGTACTCCCCTTCGTCGAGACCCTCGTCACCAGCCTCGGCGACGTCTGGCGTCGCACGCGGCTGCGTGGCGGCCGCCGTCGAGCGCCGGGAGAACAGCTTGCGCAGCCGGTCCCAGTAGTAGACCACCAGGACCAGCGCGACACCGAGTCCCAGCAGGATCAGGCGAAACAGGTCCTTGTCCACGCGCCCTCCTTCCGTTCTCGCGGCCGTCTCAGCCGGCGGCCATGCGAACCGCCTCGCCGACGTCCACCGACACCAGACGTGACACGCCGGGTTCGTTCATGGTCACGCCGAGCAGCTGGTCGGCGAGTTCCATGGTGAGCTTGTTGTGGGTGATGAACACGAACTGCACCTTCTGCGCCATCTCGCCCACCATCTCGCAGAAGCGCCCGACGTTGGCATCGTCGAGCGGTGCGTCGACCTCGTCGAGCATACAGAACGGCGCCGGGCTGAGCTGGAAGATGCTGAACACCAGGGCCACCGCGGTCAACGCCTTCTCGCCACCCGACAGCAGGTGGATGGTGCTGTTGCGCTTGCCCGGCGGGCGCGCCATCACCGTCACGCCGGTATCGAGCAGGTCGTTGCCGGTCAGCTGCAGGTAGGCGTGGCCGCCGCCAAACAGGCGCGGGAAGAGTGCACCGAGCTGGTTGTTGACCTTCTCGAAGGTGTCGCGGAAGCGCTGTCGGGTCTCGCGGTCGATCTTGCGGATCGCCTCCTGCAGCGTGGCCAGCGCGTCGGTGATGTCGGTGAACTGGCTGTCGAGGTGATGCATGCGCTCGGCCAGCTCGCGGTGCTCGTCGATCGCCGCGAGGTTGATCGCACCGAGGCGCTGGATGCTCGCGGTCAGCCGATCGAGCCGCTGCTGCCAGGCCTCGGGCGTGGCGTCTTCCGGCAGGCCGTCGAGCAGCGCATCGCGCGTGAAACCGGACTTGGCGATCTCCTCGCCGACGGTCTCGCCGCGCACGCGCAACTCGTTGCAGCGCATACGCGTCGCCTCGAGCTTCTCGCGGCGCGAATCGACCGCCTGCTCGGCGTGCAGGCGCTGCTCCTCGGCCTGGCGGATGCCGGCCTCGATACCCTCCAGTTCGCGTCGCACACTGCCGAGCTGGGCCTCCACCTCGAGACGCTGCGCGAGCAGCCGCTCGAGCTCCTGGCGACGCTCTTGCTGCGGCGCGCCGCTGGCGTTTCGTGCCTGCTCGAGCTCCGCGTGGCGGGTGCCGAGGCGGGCGAGCTGTTCCTCGAGGCGCTGCAGCCCCTGGGCCGTGGCCTGGCGCTCGGTGCGCTGGGCCTCGATGCGCAGCGCCAGCGCATGCACCGCGTCGCGGTCGGACTGGGCGGCACGCCGCGCCTCTTCGAATGCGGCACGGTGGACGTCACGCTGCTTCTCGAGCCGCTCGCGTCGTTCGGCCAGCCCCTCCATCGCCTCGAGCGCGCGGTGCAGGCTGGTGCGTGAACCCTCGAGCGTCTCCGCGCACTGGCGGTCCTCGCTCTCGAGTTCCTCGCGCTCAGCGCGGATCGAGGCCTCACGCGCGCGCAGCTGTTCCTGTCGCGCCTGGCGCTCGCCGAGCCGGGCCTTGGTCTCGGACAGCACGCGATGGGCCTGCTGCAACGCCTGCTGCAGCTCTTCGCGCTGCTGCTCCTCGTCACGCAACGAGGCACGCAGCGTGGCATCGCGCGACTCGGTGGAGCCGACCCGGTCTCCGAGTTCGACGACGCGCGCGTCGAGCTCGCGCAGCTCCTGCTCGCGGGCCAGGACGCCACCATGGGCGTCATCCTCGCGCGCCACGCGCAGCCAGTTGGGACCGAGCCAGAGACCGTCACGGGTGACCACCGACTCGTGCGGCGCGAGGCCGCCGCGCAGGGCCAGCGCCCGTTCCAGGTCCTCGGCGGCGTAGATGCCGGCGAGCAGCGTCGCGACGCCCGGCCCGTCGATCAGCTTGCTGCTCAGCAGCTCGGCCGATCCGCCCAGCGGTGCCGTGGCCACGCCCGGGTCGACCAGGAACAGGTGCCCTCCCTCGAGCCCGGCCGCGGCCGCGGCATGGTTCGCGAGGTCGGTGACGCAGACCGCCTCGAGCGACGGTCCGAGCACGGTCTCGAGCGCGTTCTCCCAGCCCGGTTCAGGGCGCAGCCCCTCTGCCAGGCGTGGTGCATCGGCCAGCCCGGCGTGCTCGAGCCAGGTCACGGTGCCGGCGTCGGTCTTGCCCAGCGCCGCCTGCTGCAGCGCTTCGAGCGAGGCCTGGCGGCCCCGGGCGCGCTGCAGCTCGTCACGCAGCCCGTCGAGCTCCTTGCGCACCGCCAGGCTGTCGTTGCGCAGCGTCTCGATGCGCTCGCGCAGGGCGGCGTGCTCCTGTTCGCGCTTCTCGACCTCGGCCTGGCGCGAGTCGCGCTCGGCGGTGAGCTGGGCGACCTCGTTGACCAGCGGCTCGGGATCCAGGCGTGCCAGCTCCTCGTCGAGCCGATCGCGGCGCTGGCGCAACCGCTGGCGACGCTCCTCGAGCTGGTCGGTGCGCGTGCGTTCGACCTGGGCCTGCTGGGCCGGCTCGGTCGCTGCCGCGTTGAAGCTCTCCCACTCCGCCTGCCACGCCTGCATCGCCTGTTCCGCGGTGCTGCGCGCATCGTGGGTCGCCTGCTCGCGCTCGCGTGACGTGGCCAGTTCCGGCTCCGCCTCGGCGAGCGTCCGGTCCAGTTCGGCCAGGCGTGCCCGGTCCTGGTCGAGGTGACGCTGCAGCTCGCCACGCGAGCTGGCCAGCTCCTCGGCCTCGCGCGCCTGGCGCTGTTCGATGTCTCGCGCGTACTGGATCGCCTGCTCGACCTTGCTGACCTCGGCGCCGACGGCGTAGAAGCGCCCCTGGATCTCGTTGAGCTGGTCGCCGGCGTGCACGTGCGCGGCGCGCTGCTGCTCGAGCGTGGCCTCGACGCGGCGCACGTCGGCGATCGACTGCTCGAGCGCATTGGTCTCGCCACCGGCCTTCTGCTCGAGCTTGTGCAGCTGTTCGCCGAGCGCGCTCGAGTTCAGCGCGAGCAGCTCGGCATGCACCTTGCGCTCCTCATTCTTGAGTTCCTGGTAGCGCTCGGCCGTGCGCGCCTGGCGCTTGGCGTGCTGCAGCTGGCGGTCGACCTCCTCGCGCAGGTCGCTCAGGCGCTCGAGGTTCTCCTCGGTGTGGCGGATGCGGTTCTCGGTCTCGCGGCGCCGCTCCTTGTACTTGGAGATGCCGGCCGCCTCCTCGAGGTAGACGCGCAGCTCCTCGGGCTTGGCCTCGATCAGGCGCGAGATCATGCCCTGCTCGATGATCGAGTAGCTGCGCGGCCCGAGACCTGTCCCCAGGAAGACGTCGGTGATGTCGCGGCGACGGCAACGCGCGCCGTTCAGCGAGTAGGTCGAGACGCCGTCGCGGCTCACCTGGCGCTTGATGGCGATCTCGGCGTACTGCGCATACTGGCCGCCGAGCGAACCGTCGCTGTTGTCGAAGGTCAGCTCGATCGACGCGACGCCGACCGGCTTGCGCGAGGTCGAACCGTCGAAGATGACATCGGCCATCGACTCGCCGCGCAGATGCTTGGCGGAACTCTCACCCATGACCCAGCGCACCGCGTCGATGATGTTCGACTTGCCACAACCGTTCGGGCCGACGACGCCGACCAGGTTGCTGGGGATCTGGATCGTGGTCGGGTCGACGAACGACTTGAACCCGGCCAGCTTGATCTTCTTTAATCTCATCCTGATTCTAGATTACTGTTTTATTTATATGAAATTAATATGTTTATTAGCTCAACTGACCGCCTGACAAGAGCGGTCACGAATGGTGTAGAGTATACCGCCCCGCATCCACGGCCAGCCACGATGTCGACCCAGCCCAGCCAGGACCTCGAGACCTTCCCCAACCCGCAACCGGAGCGCGACTACACCATCCGCATCCGTGTGCCCGAGTTCACCTGCCTGTGCCCCAAGACCGGCCAGCCCGACTTCGCCACGCTGCACCTCGAGTACGTCCCGGACCGGCTGTGCGTCGAACTCAAGGCGCTCAAGCTCTACGTCTGGTCGTTCCGCGACCAGGGCGCGTTCCACGAGGCGGTGACCAACCGCATCCTCGATGACCTGGTCACGGCATGCGCACCACGCTTCATGCGCCTGACCGCGGAGTTCAACGTCCGTGGTGGCATCTACACCAGCGTGGTCGCCGAGCACCGCGCCGCCGAATGGGTCCAGCCCGACCCTGTCACCCTGCCCTGACCGGCTCAGCCGCGCCGGCGTCGCTGCGCGGCGATGCGCATGCGCAACGCGTTGAGCTTGATGAACCCCTCGGCATCCTTCTGGTCGTAGGCGCCGGCGTCGTCCTCGAAGGTCGCGATCGACTCGTCGAACAGGCTGTCGCTCTCCGAGCGCCGACCGACCACGCTGACCCCGCCCTTGTAGAGCTTGAGCCGCACGCTGCCGTTCACGGTGGCCTGCGAGGCGTCGATCATGGTCTGCAGCATCTCCCGCTCGGGGCTCCACCAGTAACCGTTGTAGACCAGCTCGGCGTAGCGCGGCATCAGCTCGTCCTTGAGGTGGGCGACCTCGCGGTCGAGGGTCAGCGATTCGATGGCGCGGTGCGCCTTGAGCATCACGGTGCCGCCCGGCGTCTCGTAACAGCCGCGTGACTTCATGCCGACGTAGCGGTTCTCGACGATGTCGGCACGACCGACGCCGTTCTCGCCGGCCACGCGGTTGAGCAGCGTCAGCACCTCGGCCGGGCTCATCGCCTGCCCGTCGACCGCGACGATGTCTCCATTCCGGTACTCGAGCTCCAGGTAGGTCGGGGCATCCGGGGCCGCCTCGGGGGCGACGGTCCAGCGCCACATCGACTCCTCGGCCTCGGCCCAGGGATCCTCGAGGATGCCGCCCTCGTAGGAGATGTGCAGCAGATTGGCGTCCATCGAATAGGGCGACTTCTCGCCCTGCTTGGCGAAGTCGACGGGGATGCCATGGCTCTCGGCGTAGGCCATCAATTTCTCCCTCGACAGCAGGTCCCACTCGCGCCACGGCGCGATGATGCGGATGTCCGGGCGCATCGCATAGGCGCCGAGCTCGAAGCGCACCTGGTCGTTGCCCTTGCCGGTCGCACCGTGGCTGATCGCGTCGGCGCCGGTCGCGTTGGCGATCTCGACCAGCCGCTTGGCGATCAGCGGCCGGGCGATCGACGTGCCGAGCAGGTACTCCCCCTCGTAGAGGGCGTTGGCGCGGAACATCGGGTAGACGTAGTCGCGCACGAACTCCTCGCGCAGGTCCTCGATGTAGATCTCCTTGATGCCGTACGCCTTGGCCTTGGCGCGCGCCGGCTCGACCTCCTCGCCCTGGCCGATGTCTGCGGTGAAGGTCACCACCTCGCAGCCGTAGGTGTCCTCGAGCCACTTGAGGATCACCGAGGTGTCGAGTCCACCCGAGTAGGCCAGCACCACCTTGTTGACGTTCGCCATCGTCGCCGAGCTCCTGGATTGCGCCGCGAACGCGCGCTGCGTTGAAAAAGGAACGGGCCCATGCCGGTGCGCCGGGTTCGCCGGCGGGACCGGGTCGGGCCCGGGGAGCGCCAAGTGTACTGTGCGCTGCCGGCGCGGGCCACACTGGAGACGGCATGCTAGGGTTACGCGACGCCCCCGGGATGCGGGCGCGACGAGGGTATTCGAAGAGTTGGCGAAATCACGCAAGCGCGCCCGCCGTACCGGCCTGGCGAACTGGATGGAACAGGTTCTCGCCTGCCACCGGACGGCAGTCGAATCACCCGACGTGCGTGCGGTGCACCAGCTGCGCAAGGCGTTGCGCCGCTGCCGCACCCTCGCCTCCGCGCTGCGCGAGGTCGATCCAACACCCGAGTGGCGCGGCATGCTCAAGGCCAGCAGGGTGCTGTTCAAGGCGCTCGGCGGCCTGCGCGACACCCACGTGCTGGTGATCTGGCTCGACCGTCTCGCACCCGACGACGACACGGCAGGTCGCAACCTGCGTTACCGCCTCAACCAGCGCGAGGTCGCACTGACCGCGACTGCACGCACCGCGCTGGCGGAATTCAACCGCAAGGCGTGGCGGGCATCGATCGGACCGCTCGCCAAGAGCGCAAGGCATCATCCGCCCGGCGACCCGCTATTCGAGCAACTGGCGATGCGCCGCCTCGTCGCGGCCTACGCGCAGCACCGGCGCGCGCTCAAGGGCGGCAGCCGTACCGCCTGGCATGCGCTGCGTGTCGACATCAAGCGCCTGCGCTACGCGATCGAGAACTTCCTTCCCGACCAGCACGCGCGCTGGGGCGAAGAGCTGGCGGTGCTGCAGGAAGCGCTCGGCGACGTGCATGACCTCGACGTGTTGTGGGACGAACTGCAGGCGGCGCACCTGCTGGGCGACCCCGCCGACCGTGCGGCGTGGCGAGCACGGCTCGACGTGGTGCGCGACGCGCGTCTCGCCACCTACCGTGGGCTGATGACCGGGCCTGCGGCGCGCTGGAGGACGTGGCGCGAAGAGCTGCTCTCAGCGGAGCGTGTCACGGCGGCCAACCGCGCCGCGTTGGCGCTCTGGGGAAGCCACCATGGCAGCGATCCGCAACGCGCGGCCTGGCTAGCCGACCGCTTCGAAGCCGCGCTCGATGTGCTCGATACGCAGGATGCGACCGTGCGGCGCATCGGCGTCGCCGCGGCGTTGCTGCACGGTCTCGCCGGAACATCCCGCGAGCGCACCTCGAGGAAGCGGGTCACGCAGCAACTCGCCGGCCTGCCCCTGCCGATCGACTGGGTCGAGTCCGAACGCAACGCCTGCGCCATGGTGCTGGGGGCGCTGCGCCGACGCGCGGTGAAATGCCCGGATTGTCCGGACGAGGTGCTGCCCGCCGTGGAACTCGCCGTCCGCCTGTTGCAGCTGCTCGACGCGCTCGCTCCCGAGGGTGCCGATCTGCCCCGCCTCTCGATCTCGAAGACCGGTGGTCTTCTGACCTTCCGGGTCGATCCGGCACCGCGCAACCTGCACGCGCCGGGGCGTCGCCTGGCCGCACAGCTCAGGGTGCCAATCGCGATCAGCCCCGGCTGAGCGCCGTCCTCGGCCGCGCCACCCAGAGCTGGCCTGCGCGGCCCATCAGTTCCTGCCACTGGCTGTTGCTGTCGATAGCGAAAACGCTCCTGGCATCGGCCGGCACCACCCGCCAGTCCCCGCGCTCGATCTCGCCAGCGAGCTGGCCAGGCGCCCAACCGGCGTGTCCGAGGATCAGGCGCAGCTCGCGGTCGCCACCGCCACCGATCAGCCGCTCGGCGATCAGCGCCGGATCGTTGCCGTAGCCCACCCCATCGACGACCTCGCGCGCGGCCTGCGGCAGGGTCGGGGAGCGCAGCAGCCAGATCAGCCCCTCGCGCTGCACGGGCCCGCCCAGGTAGAGGCGCAGTTCACGCTCGCGGATGCCCGGCACCTCGGGCAGGAACTCCTCGGGCGGAACGTCGAGTGGGCGGTTGACGATCACCCCGAGCGTGCCGCCGGGGCCGTGCTCGAGCAGCAGGATCACCGTCTCGCGCCACATCGGGTGCTGCACCTTCGGCGCGGCGAGCAGGAACATGCCACGCTGCGGTGCCGGATCGGCGGCGAGCGGCGTCGCGACCTGCACCGCGAGAACGAGCAGGCCGGCACACAGCATGCGGCGCACGTTCACCACCAGCGCTCCGGCGAGTCGCGATGCATGACGTTGTGACAGCGCTCGCACTCGTAGATCGAGAAGGCGACACGGCCATGGCAGCGACCGCAGTACTCGCCCTTCAGGATCGCGCCCATGTTGATCGGGTTCGCCCCGGCCTGCGGCACGAAGATCGCCGGGTGGCAGTTGCTGCAATCGAGCCACTGGGTGTGCGCCTTGTGTGGGAAGCGCACGTAGGGCATCTCGCGGGTTTCGGCCATGACGATGGTGAAGTCGAGCTCGGCCATCGGCCCACCGCCTTCCTCGACGGTGGTGCGTGGCGAGACGATCCCGGCCTGCAGCGCCCGCACCCAGTCGATCGAACCCGCGCTGCTGCGTGGGAAGCCCTGCAGCGCTTCCTGCGGGTCCTGCAGCGTGGCCAGCGCCTCGCTCTCGACGTCGTGGATGCCGTCGGCCTGTTGCGGCTCGGGGATCACCTCGACGAACTCCAGGCGCGGCTCCTCGACCGGCGGCCTGAAGGTGCCACGGACCAGGCGGATGTGGAATGACGAGGTGAGCTTGAGGTCGGCGTTCTCGCGTCCGCTGGCGAAGTCGATGCGCCAGGCGTAGGCCTCGTTCCAGTCCGAGGGCTCGGCGGTCCAGAAATTCCACGACGGGGTGTTCGGAAAGACCTCGACATTGGTCGCCGGATCGCGGCAGGTCAGATCGACCAGCGTGCGCAGTTCATCGAGGGTCGGCAGTCGCCAGTCGTCGTGGCCTGCATACTTCACCGGGCGACGCTGCAGGCCGCGCATGGCGTCGTCCCAGGAGTTCATCATGTACCAGGCACGCCCCTCGGTGCAGGTGGTGCCGTCCCACAGCTGACCCTGGGCGCAGCGCTTCCAGGTGAGGCCGGTGAGGGTGTCGGTCGCGGTTCCGTCCGGGTGCAACGTGAAGCGGACGGTCGGCACCGTCGGCGCGACCCCCGGCTCACAAATCTGTGCTGACAGCGGCACGCTCACCAGGACGCAGACCAGCGCGAGGCAACAGCCGATCGAGGCTCTCATCGGATACACATGCAAGGTTGGACTGGACCCGTATCACTATACGTGGTTTGACCATCTCGCCCCAAGGAGGTGCGGTTCGACCGCCGGGTGGTTGCGCGCACGCCTGACCTCACGGAGAATTTCTTACCCACCCGGTGACGCCGGGCTCGCCAGGCCGACCCGAAGGAGACGCAGGATGCAGGTCAAGGAGCTGATGACAAGCTCGTTGCACACCGTCAACGAGCACGACACCCTCGTGCACGCCCGCGAGCTGATGCTCGCCCATCGCATTCGCCACCTGCCGGTGGTCGACGGCGAGAACCGCTTCATCGGTCTGCTGACCCAGCGCGACCTGCTCGCCGCGACGGTGTCGCCGATCGAGGGCATCGACCGCGACATGCTCGACACTCTCGAATCGGCGCGAACCGTCGGCGAGGTGATGAACCGCGAGGTCGTCGCGGTCGACGAGGAGACCGCGCTGACGATGGCCGCCGAACTGCTGCTCGACCACAAGTTCGGCTGCCTCCCGGTGCTGCGCGACGGCTACCTCACCGGCATCGTCACCGAGGCCGATTTCGTCAGGCTGGCCATCGACCTCGTCGCGCGCGACCACGCGTGACCGTCTGCGCCGGGCGCTGCCCGGCTCCCGACATGCCCATCCCCTGGTTGCCACACGACGACCCCGAGGCGCCGTTCCCCTCCGTGGCCACCGCGCTGCGCGATCCCGACGGGCTGCTCGCGGCCGGTGGCGATCTCGAGCCGCGGCGCCTGCTGCGCGCCTACCGCCATGGCATCTTCCCATGGTTCGGCCCGGGCGAGCCGATCCTCTGGTGGTCGCCCAACCCACGCGCGGTGCTCTACCCGGAGCGGCTGCACGTCAGCCGACGCCTCACAAGGACGCTGCGCCAGGGGCGCTTCGGGATCAGCTACGACACCTGCTTCGCGCGCGTGGTCGAGGCGTGCGCGGCACCGCGTCCCGAATCGCGCGGCACCTGGATCACCCCACAGATGCAGGCCGCCTACGCGCAGCTGCACGCCCTCGGCCACGCCCACAGCATCGAGGTATGGCGCGACGGAACGCTGGTTGGCGGGCTCTACGGCATCGCCCTCGGCCACGTCTTCTTCGGCGAGTCGATGTTCAGCCGCGAGCGCGACGCATCGAAGGTGGCGCTTGCGCACCTCTGCGCGCGCCTGCGCCATCTCGGTTTTGGCCTGCTCGACTGCCAGGTGGTCTCTGGGCACCTGCTGAGCATGGGCGCGGAACGGGTGCCACGCAGCCATTTCCTGACGCTGCTCGACCGCCTGGCCGACGCCGGACCAAGCGCCTGGCACACGCGGCCGGAACCGGGCGAGGCTCCCGCGTGAGCGCCCCCAACGACGCCCTGGCGTTCTACGTCAGCCCGCCGCACACCTGCGGCTACCTCGACGGCCGCGATGCCGTGACGCTGTTCCTCGACCCGGCGCGACGCCCGAGCATGCCGCTCTATGCGCGGCTCGCACACTACGGCTTCCGTCGCAGCGGCCACCACCTCTACAGGCCGCGCTGCCCGGGCTGCTCGGCATGCGTGCCGGTGCGCGTGCCGGTTGCCGACTTCCGCCCGAACCGCAGCCAGCGTCGCTGCCTGGCGAACAACCGCGACCTGCGCCTGGAATGCACGCCCTTTGGCTTCGACGCGGCCCAGTTCGATCTCTACCTTCGCTACATGGCCTGGCGTCACCCGGGCAGCACGATGGATGACCCCGATCCGGACCACTACCTCGCCTGCTTCGACAGCAGCTGGTGCGACACCGAGGCGTGGAGCTGGTTCGACGGCGAGCGGCTGGTCGCGGTCGCGATCGTCGACCGCCTCGCCGACGCGCTGTCGGCGGTCTACACCATGAGCGACCCCACCGAGACGCGACGCGGACTGGGCAACTACGCGGTGCTGCAGCAGATGGAGCTGGCGCACGAGGCGGGATACGCCTGGGTCTATCTCGGCTACTGGATCGGCGCCTGCGAGAAGATGGCCTACAAGCTCGGCTACCGCCCGCTCGAGTGGTTCGACTCCGGCCACTGGCGCCGCCTCGAGCACGGCGATGCGGCCCCGGGATGACACCCCCCTGAGACGACCGGCGCCCTTGCCTTACCGGCCATTATGGCCATAATAGCGGGCTTCCGCGGCGCCCCGCGCCCGAGCCTGATGGAAACTTGATGGCGAAAGAAGACCACATCGAAATGGAAGGCACGGTCGTCGAGACCCTGCCCAACACCATGTTCCGCGTGAAACTGGAGAACGATCACGTGGTGACCGCGCACATCTCCGGCAAGATGCGCAAGCACTACATCCGTATCCTGCGCGGCGACACGGTCAAGGTCGAATTGACGCCCTACGACCTCAGCAAGGGTCGCATCGTCTACCGCAACCGCTGAGCGCTCGAGAAAGAACCTGCCGCGCGGCCCGATCGCTGCGCTGGACGGTGTCCGATCCCCGCCTGCCCATCTGAAATGCCAGTTCGCTGCACCCGTTCCGCCTTGCGCGCGAACCGCCCGTAGCGAACGAGTTTCTGGTTCTGAGCCCCGGGCGCCCCGCGCCCCGCTCAGGCCGGAGCGCTGTCGAATCCGAGCGCCTCGGCCGGCGCCCCGTTGATCGAGAAGCGCAGCCCCTCCTCGACCGCGTCCACCTCCACCTCGCCGCCGGAGGCGAGGCGACCGAACAGCAGCTCGTCGGCCAGCGGACGCTTGATGCGTTCCTGGATCACCCGGCCCATCGGCCGCGCGCCCATCTTGCGGTCGTAGCCGTGCTCGGCCAGCCACTCGCGTGCGGCCGGCGTCACCTCGAGGGTCACGCCCTTGGCCTCGAGCAGCCCCTCGAGCTCGATCAGGAACTTGTCGACCACGTGGCGCACCGTGTCGCCCTCGAGCGACGCGAACTGGATGATGGCGTCGATGCGGTTGCGGAACTCGGGGCTGAACTGGCGCTGGATCGCGGCCATGCCGTCGCTGGCGTGATCCTGCTCGGTGAAGCCGATCGAGGCACGATTCATCTCGCCGGCCCCGGCGTTGGTGGTCATGACGATGATCACGTGCCGGAAGTCGGTCTCGCGGCCGTTGGTGTCGGTCAGCTTGCCGTGGTCCATGACCTGCAGCAGCAGGTTGTAGACGTCGGGATGCGCCTTCTCGATCTCGTCGAGCAGCAGCACCGAGTGCGGGTGCTTGTTGACCGCCTCGGTCAGCAGCCCGCCCTGGTCGAAACCGACGTAGCCGGGCGGCGCACCGATCAGGCGCGACACCGTGTGCCGCTCCATGTACTCGGACATGTCGTAACGGATCAGCTCGATGCCGAGCGTCAGGGCCAGCTGGCGGGTCACCTCGGTCTTGCCGACGCCGGTCGGGCCGGCGAACAGGAACGAGCCGATCGGCCGCTCGATGTCACCGAGACCCGAGCGCGCCATCTTGATCGCCGCGGCGAGCTGCTCGATGGCGCGGTCCTGGCCAAACACCACCATCCTCAGGTTGCGCTCGAGGTTGGCCAGCTGCTCCTTGTCCGAGACCGACACCGCCTTCGGCGGGATGCGCGCGATCTTCGCGACCATCTCCTCGACGTCGGCGACGCCGACGGTCTTGCGTCGCTTGGAGGGTGGCAGCAGGCGGAACGCGGCACCGACCTCGTCGATGACGTCGATCGCCTTGTCGGGCAGGTGGCGATCGCCGATGTGGCGGTCGGAGAGCTCGGCGGCGGCGCGCAGCGCCTGCGCCGAGTAGCGAATCCCATGATGCTCCTCGAAGCGGCTCTTGAGCCCCTTGAGGATCTTGACCGTGTCCTCGACAGTCGGCTCGACGACGTCGATCTTCTGGAAGCGACGCGTCAGCGCACGGTCCTTCTCGAAGATGCCACGGTACTCCTGGTAGGTGGTCGAGCCGATGCAGCGCAGCTCGCCCGACGCGAGCCAAGGCTTGATCAGGTTGGAGGCGTCCATGACCCCGCCCGACGCGGCGCCCGCGCCGATGATGGTGTGGATCTCGTCGATGAACAGCACCGAGCCCGGCTTCTTCTTCAGTGCGTCGAGCACCGCCTTGAGGCGCTTCTCGAAGTCGCCCCGGTACTTGGTCCCGGCAACCAGCCCACCGAGGTCGAGGGCGTAGATGGTGCTCTCTGCGAGCACCTCGGGCACCTCGCCGTCGACGATCTTCTTGGCCAGCCCCTCGGCGATCGCGGTCTTGCCAACGCCCGCCTCGCCGACCAGCAGCGGATTGTTCTTGCGCCGCCGGCAGAGGATGCGGACCACGCGCTCGACCTCGAGGTCGCGGCCGATCAGCGGGTCGATGCGTCCCTCGCGGGCCTGCTCGTTGAGATCGCTGGCGAAGCTCTCGAGCGGCGCCTTGCCGGACTGCCCCTCTTCGCCCTCCTCGTCAGATTCACCCGCGGCACCGTCGCCGCCCGGGCTCTCCTCGTCGAGCTTGGTGATGCCGTGCGAGAGGTAGTTGACGACGTCGAGGCGGGTCAGGTTCTGGCGATTGAGCAGGAACACCGCCTGCGACTTCTGCTCGGAGAACAGCGCCACGATGACGTTGGCACCGATCACCTCCTTCTGCCCGGACGACTGCACCTGCATCACCGCCCGCTGCAGCACGCGCTGGAAGCCGACCGTCGGCTGGATGTCGCGGGTGTCGTTGGGTGCCAGCAGCGGGCTGGTCTCGTCCAGGAACTCGTCGAGGTCGCGGCGGAGCCGCTCGCGGTCGACGGCGCAGGAGTCGAACAGTTCGATGACGGTGGGGTTGCTGAGCAGCGCCAGCAGCAGGTGCTCCACGGTCATGAACTCGTGGCGCTTGTCGCGCGCCTCGCGGAAGGCGTCATTCAGGCTCTGCTCGAGGTCTTTGCTCAGCATCGGTTCACCGTGTGGCCGCTCCGGGATTCACGCCTCCTCCATGGTGCAGAGCAGCGGGTGCTCGTGCTTGCGGGAGTAGGCATTGACCTGGCCGACCTTGGTCTCGGCCACGTCGTGGGTGTAGACGCCGCAGATGCCCTTGCCCCGGGTGTGCACGTGGAGCATCACCTGGGTGGCCTTCTCGCGGTTCATGGCGAAGAACGTCTGCAGGATGTGCACCACGAACTCCATCGGCGTGAAGTCGTCATTGAGCAGCAGCACGCGGTACATCGGCGGCCGTTTCAGCTTCGGTCGCGCCGCCTCGACCGCCAGGCCCTGCCCGTTCCTCTCGTTGCGTTTCGAATCGCCCATTACCGTCAATTCTAGAACATGCCGGCCCCCGCCGGTGCGCGGCGAGGGTATGTCATGGCCGCCATGGTCTCAAGCCGGCCGGGGCGATCCTGTGCCCGATTGGACACGCCGGTACCGGCCCGGTTCAACGGGACCGAAAGTGGGGTTTTAGGGAAGGGTGGCGGCCGGGCACCCGATCGGGCGCGGAGGCACTCATCAGCGTCGCGCCCTCCATCAGGCGCTCGAGGTCGTAGGTGACCTGCTTGCTGGAGATGGCGCCGCCCATGCCCTTGACGACCAGGTCGGCCGCCTCGCTCCAGCCCATGTGACGCAGCATCATCTCGGCGGAGAGGATCAGCGAGCCGGGGTTGACCTTGTCCTGGCCGGCGTACTTCGGCGCCGTGCCGTGGGTCGCCTCGAACATCGCCACGGTGTCGGAGAGGTTGGCACCCGGCGCGATGCCGATACCGCCCACCTCGGCGGCCAGCGCGTCGGAGATGTAGTCGCCGTTCAGGTTCAGCGTCGCGATGACGTCGTACTCGTCCGGGCGCAGCAGGATCTGCTGCAGGAAGGCGTCGGCGATGACGTCCTTGACCACGATCTCGTTGCCGGTCTTCGGGTTCTTGAAGCTGCACCAGGGGCCGCCGCCCATCTCGGTGGCGCCGAACTCGTTCCTGGCCAGGGCGTAGCCCCAGTCGCGGAAGCCACCCTCGGTGAACTTCATGATGTTGCCCTTGTGCACCAGGGTCACCGACGGCCGGTCGTTGTCGATGGCGTACTGGATCGCCTTGCGCACCAGGCGCTCGGTGCCTTCGCGCGAGACCGGCTTGATGCCGATGCCCGAGCTCTCAGGGAAACGGATCTTGGTCACGCCCATCTCGTTCTGCAGGAACTCGATGACCTTCTTGACCTCGGCGCTGCCCTCTTCCCACTCGACCCCGGCATAGATGTCCTCGGAGTTCTCGCGGAAGATCACCATGTCGACCTTCTCCGGCGCCTTGACCGGGCTCGGGGTGCCGTCGTAGTAACGCACCGGGCGCAGGCAGACGTAGAGGTCGAGCTGCTGGCGGAGCGCGACGTTCAGCGAACGGATGCCGCCGCCCACCGGGGTGGTCAGCGGGCCCTTGATCGAGACCACGTAATCGCGCACCGCGTCGAGGGTCTCGTCGGGGAGCCAGGTGTCGGGGGCGTAGACACTGGTCGCCTTCTCGCCGGCGTAGACCTCCATCCAGGAGATCTTGCGCTGGCCCCCGTAGGCCTTCTCGACGGCCGCGTCGGTGACCTTGATCATCACCGGCGAGACGTCGACACCGATGCCGTCGCCCTCGATGAAGGGGATGATCGGCTGGTCGGGTACGCTCAGCGAGTGATCGGCATTGACGGTGATTTTTTCGCCCGTGGCGGGCACGACGATCTTTTCATAGCTCATGACAGGAACCCCCGGTGGTGTGTGCGGCGGTAGGGAAAATTGAAGCCGTGAATTTTACCCTTTCTAATACAGAAAATCTATAGGTGCCATAATCATCCGTTATGGCCTTCGCTTCATGGCAGGTCATTACCGGCGCCACCGGGACGCGCGTGGAAGCACTTGGTCATGTGCTATGTTCGCCGCGATGCAGCATCGCCCCACGCACCCGACACCGATCGCCACCCGGCACCGGCATCTGCCTCCGATCCGGACCGCCCTCACCGAGGCCTGAGCGGTGACGGATGGCATGGTCATGGTGGGCCTGTCGGGAGGCGTCGACTCCTCGGTCGCCGCGTTGCTGCTGCAGCGCGAGGGCATCCGGCTCGAAGCCCTGTTCATGAAGAACTGGGAGGAGGATGACGACGCCGAATACTGCGCCGCCGCCGTCGACCTCGCCGATGCCCAGGGTGTCGCCACGACCCTCGACATCCCCCTGCACGCGGTCAACTTCGCCCACGACTACTGGGAACGGGTCTTCGAGCACTTCCTGTCCGAATACCGCGCCGGGCGCACACCGAATCCCGACGTGCTGTGCAACCGCGAGATCAAGTTCCGCGCCTTCCTCGACCATGCCCTGGCGGACGGTGCGACGGCCATCGCCACCGGGCACTACGCCCGCGTCGCCAGGCGCGACGGGCGCTGGCGGCTGCTGCGTGGCCGGGACCGTGACAAGGACCAGAGCTATTTCCTGCACGCGCTCGACCAGGAGCAGCTGGCGCACGCCCGGTTCCCGGTCGGCGAACTCGAGAAGTCGGCCGTGCGCAGGCTCGCGCGCGAGGCCGGGCTGGCGACTCACGACCGCCGCGACAGCACCGGGATCTGCTTCATAGGCGAGCGCCGTTTCAAGGATTTCCTGATGCGCTTCCTCCCCGCGCAGCCTGGGGCGATCCTCTCCACCGATGGCCACGAGATCGGCCGCCACGACGGGTTGATGTACTACACCCTGGGCCAGCGCCACGGCCTCGGCATCGGTGGGCGCCGCGACGCCGGCGGCGAGGCGTGGTACGTGGTCGACAAGCGGCTCGACGACAACGTGCTGGTGGTCGCCCAGGGCCACGACCATCCCATGCTGATGAGCGCTGGTCTGGAGGCAAGCCAGGCGCACTGGATCGCGGGTTGCCCGACCTTGCCACTGGAGTGCACCGCGAAGGTTCGCTACCGCATGCGCGACGTCGCGTGCCGGGTCGAGGGACTCGACGACGATCGTCTTCGCGTGCATTTCGCGTCCGCCCAACGTGCCGTCACCCCGGGGCAGTCGGTGGTGTTCTATGCTGGCGACGAGTGCCTGGGCGGCGCCGTGATCGAGAGCTCAATTAAACTATAATTTTGTTTAAGTATAATTTTTATATATATGAATAATATAGATAATAGAGTGATCTCCCTGGCCGGCGTCCTGCAGGCTGCACACCTGGTCAACCGCACCGCGCAGCACGGCATGGCCGACCAGGCCGCGCTGGAAGCGAGCATCGGCAGCGTGCTGAAACTCGATGCGGATTCGACCCGCGAGGTGTTCGGGGGGCTGTCCGGCGTCGAGACCGGGTTGCGCCAGATCGAGACCCAGATCGGGCGCGAGCGGGATCCACTCGAGCAGCGTTACGTCATCAACCTGCTGCAGCTCGAGCCGCCCCTGCGCGCCCGACCGGACCTGCTCGAGCGGATCCGTTCGGGCGTAAGCCAGGCCGCCGAGCTGGCCGAGGGGCGGCCACTGACCGATCCCGAGGTGCTCGCGTGCCTCGCCGAGACCTACACCGAGACCGTCAGCACGCTGAGCCCACGCATCATGGTCACGGGCGAACCGAACCAGCTGAATCGGCCCGAGATCGCCAATCGCATCCGCGCACTGCTGCTGGCTGGGGTGCGCGCCGCGGTGCTGTGGCGGCAAGCCGGCGGCAGCCGCCTCAAGCTGCTGTTTCAGGCCCGCCGCACGGTCGCGCGGGCCCACGAGTTGCTGGCCGAGATCGGGCGCGGCGCGACCTGAGCGATGACGCCGTCAGCTACAGCTCCATGCGGGCGGCCTCTCCCAGCGCCGTGGCGATCTCGTCGAGCGTCGGGTAGGTGTCGATGCTGCCGGGCTCGCCCCACTGCGCGCAGTTGAACGAGCGGATGTCCTCCGCCCCACCCTCGATGGCTTTCAGGAAAAAGCGGGTCTCGTAATT